>JAPOYW010000327.1 GCA_026706425.1 Gammaproteobacteria bacterium | reverse complement strand
GGTACATGTTGAAGATCTCGCCCTCGTCCATGCCCAGCGACTCGATGCAGTACTGGTAGGCGTGGGTGTGGATGGCTTCCTCGAAGGCTTGGCGCAGCAGGTATTGGCGGCACTCCGGGTTGGTGATGAGGCGGTACACGGACAGCACGAGGTTGTTGGCGACGAGCGAATCCGCCGTCGAGAAGAACCCGAGGCTGCGCTTGACGATCGTCCGTTCGTCGTCGGACAGGCCCGCGTCCGATTTCCACAGGGACACGTCGGCGGTCATGTTGATTTCCTGCGGCATCCAGTGGTTTGCGCAGCCGTCGAGGTACTTCTGCCAAGCCCAGTCGTACTTGAAGGGCACGAGCTGGTTGAGGTCGGCGCGGCAGTTGATCATGGCCTTCTGATCCACGGTGACGCGCTCGCCATGTTCGATCTCGGACTCGTCGTCGAGATGGGCGGCCGCCTGGGCAACCGCGTCCGCTAGCGCCGCGGCCGGTGCCGGCTCCGGATCCGGCACTGCTGGTGGCATCTGCGGCAACGGCGGCAGCGGCATCGCGGGCGCCTCGGACAAGGCGTCCAAAGAGGGGACAGGTGGCTCGGCAGGGCTCGGCGGAGGCACCGGCTCCGGTTGTCGGTCTTGTGGTACGGCGACTTCCAGGCCTTCAAGAAACGACCGGCTAGGCCCCTCGCGCGGCGTGGCGGCACCCCCAGCGAGGCCATCTTGTTCGTAGTCGTCCCAACTCAGCATGTTCGCCTCCTTTTGAAATCCACGATGTCCTTTCGTTCTCTCGTCACGCGCGTCACCGCGCGTCCTTTACCCTCCGAAAGCCGCCTCATTGGCAAGCCTCGCAATCCGGATCGTCGATGGAGCAAGCCGCGGGCACTTCCGCCGGTGCACCGAGCGTCGGCGGCTTGACCGGCGCTGGCGCCACTTGCGGATCGACCGCAACGGCATTGAGTCCCGTGCCGCCGTAGGCGCCGACCTTGTCGACGGTCGACTTCTCCGTGCTTGTCGCACCCAATGCGCGCAGGTAGTAGGTCGTCTTCAGCCCGCGTTTCCAGGCCATCCGGTAGGTGATGTCGAGCTTCTTGCCCGAAGCGTTGGCGATGTAGAGGTTCAGGGACTGGGCCTGGTCGATCCATTTCTGCCGGCGGGACGCGGCGTCCACCAGCCACCGCGGCTCGACTTCGAAAGCGGTGGCGTAGCGGTGCTTCAGATCCGGCGGCACGCGGTCGATGGGCAGCACGCTGCCGTCGTAGTACTTGAGATCGTTGACCATCACCTTGTCCCACAGGCCGAGGCTCTTGAGGTCGTGGACCATGTAGGGATTGACGACCGTGAACTCGCCGGACAGGTTCGACTTAACGTAGAGGTTCTGGTATGTCGGCTCGATGGACTGCGAGACCCCGACGATGTTGGCGATGGTCGCCGTCGGTGCGATGGCCATGACGTTGGAGTTGCGCATCCCGTTGGCGCAGACCTTGGTGCGCAGCTTGTCCCAGTCCAGACGGCTCGACAGGTCGACATCGAAGTAGTCGGCGCTGCCGCGTTCCTCGCCCAGGCGCTTCAGCGAGTCGATGGGGAGAACGCCCCGGCTCCACAGCGAGCCTTCGAAGCTCGCATAGCTGCCGCGCTCCTTGGCGAGCCGCGACGAGGCCTCGATGGCGAAATACGACAGCGCCTCCATGGACTCGTCCGCGAAGCCCACGGCTTCGTCCGATGCATAGGAGACGCCGAGCTTGTAGAGGGCGTCCTGGAATCCCATGATCCCGAGGCCCACCGGGCGGTGGCGCATGTTGGATTTGCGCGCCTGCGGCACCGCGTAGTAGTTGATGTCGATGACGTTGTCGAGCATGCGTACCGCGGTGCGGACGGTCTTCTTGAGCTTTCTCGTGTTGAGCCGCCCGTCCTCGACGTGCTGGGCCAGGTTCACCGAACCTAAGTTGCACACCGCGATCTCTTCCCGCGACGTGTTCAGCGTGATCTCGGTGCACAGGTTGGAGGAGTGCACCACGCCGTCGTGCTGCTGCGGCGAGCGCACGTTGCAGCTGTCTTTGAAGGTGATCCACGGATGTCCGGTCTCGAAGAGCATGGACAGCATCTTGCGCCACAGCTCCGCCGCCTTGACGCGCTTGAAGAGCGCGAGTTCGCCGGTCTGCGTCATGCGTTCATATTCGAGATAGCGCGCCTCGAAAGCCGCGCCGTAGAGATCGTGCAGGTCGGCGACGTCGTTGGGGGAGAACAGCGTCCAATCCGCGCCTTCGAAGACCCGCTTCATGAAGAGATCGGGCACCCAGTTGGCCGTGTTCATGTCATGCGTCCGGCGGCGGTCGTCGCCAGTGTTCTTGCGCAGTTCCAGGAACTCCTCGATGTCGAGGTGCCACGCCTCCAAGTACGAGCACACCGCACCTTTGCGTTTGCCGCCGTTGTGCGCCAAGGCGCTGGTCGTCATGTAGGACTGGTCGCCTTCGACCTTGAGGTCGAAGACGAAGGGCGCCGGTTCCACCGGCGTTACGGCGCGCACGGGCGTGAACAGCCAGTTGTTCACAGCCAGCCAGTCGCGCTCCCGCACGGCCTGGCAGTCCAAGCGGTCGGCGAGTTCGGGCACGGCCGGGATGCTGACGTCGAAGGTGGTGACCATGCCGTCGAAGGTGGTGTCGGGGTGGCCGTCCTCAGCTCCTGGACACCGGCGCTCGCGAGTCTGCCCGCTGGTCGGCACGCCGAGGCGGAGCATCTGGTAGCGCAAGCCCTCGGCCAAGGCTTCGGACGTCGTGGTGAAGCAGATCTCCTCGCCTCGACCAACGCCATCGGCGTCCAGCAGGCCGTGGAGCAGCGCCAGGGTCTGATGCCTCGGCAGGTGGGTCAAACGCGGCGCGAACCGCTTGCGGCCGTCGCCGTCGTAGACATCCTCGGGCGCGAACGGCAATGCGCCGCCGGTGGCGCCGCGGTACGCGCCGGTCGTGCCGTCGCGTGCGATGGAAACCTCCGCCGCGAAGCGGATCTGCCGATAACGTCGTCCGCAGTCCGCTACGGTGTAGTGGACGCCGCGCTTGTCGAGGTAGGCGGCGACGAAGTCGAGGTGCGCGTCGCGCAACGGGTTGCCCGACACACCCCACCGCGCGTCGCCCTTGGCCCAGTGCCCGTCGCCGAGCAGGATGCCGTACATGCGGGCATCGTCGGCATCGAGATCGCCCACCGGCACCACCTCCTGCGGAATGGTCTGCGCGACGTGGTCGCCGGGCTGCAACCGGCCGGCGTCAAGCCACCCGGGCTGGCCGTCGGCCGCGGCGGCGGAGATCGCCCATAGGGGGTGCCCCGTCGTGACCCGCAGGGGTTGCAGGGCGTGCTCTACGGTGATCTCCACCATGGGGTCGTTCTGGTTATAGGTCATCGTCTGCTGCACTTCGCGGTACTCGCCGCGCCGGCCCAGCACGAGGTCGCCCGCAACCACGTCCTTGATGGCCTTGATGCCGTCGCCGGTGTGCAGGCGCGTCTCCGGCGCGAAGCACTGGTTCACGGCCACCGCGGTGTCGTTGACCACCTTGAGGAAGGGCACGACGCCCTGCGACTTGCCGTTGGTGCCCTTGATGTACGCGCCGAGTGCCCGCACCGGCGTCCAGTCGTTGCCGAGCCCGCCGGCCCACTTGGATAGGAGCGCGTTGTCGCGGATGGCGCTGTAGATACCGTCGAGGTCGTCCGACACCGTGGTGAGGAAGCACGACGAGAGCTGCGAGCGGAGCGTGCCGGCGTTGAACAGCGTCGGCGTCGAACTCATGTAGTCGAACGAGGACAGCAGGTTGTAGAACTCGATGGCGCGCTGTTCGGGCTCCTCCTCTTGGATCGCAAGGCCCATCGCGACGCGCATGAAGAAGATCTGCGGCAGTTCGAAGCGGGTGTCGTCCGAGTGGATGAAATAGCGGTCGTACAGGGTCTGCAGACCGAGATAGTTGAACTGGAGGTCGCGCTCGGGCTTGAGCGCCGCGCCGAGCCGGTCGAGGTCGAAGCGCTTGAGCTCTGGCGCGAGCAGCTCGAGTTTCACGCCCTTGTCGACGAAGGCGGCGAGCGTCGGTGCGTAGAGGGACGCCATCTCGGCCTGCGTGGCTTGCACGACACCGGTGTCGAGGAATCGCAGTGCCTCCGAGCGCAGCTTGTCGAGAAGCAGGCGGGCGGTGACGTAGGTGTAGTTCGGTTCCACCTCGACGAGCGCGCGCGCCGTCATCAGCAAACCGGTGGCGACATCGTCCTCGGCGATGCCGTCGTACATGTTGGCCCGCGCTTCCGCGATGATGCGTTCCGGATCGACGTCGTTAAGCGCCTCGCAGGCTTCGGTGACCAGCGTGCGCATGCGGACCGCGTCCAAGGGTCTGCGTTCGCCGTCGCTCGCGACGACGAGGATCTCCCCGCCCGCGTCGGCTCCATCCGCGGCTTCGGCGCTCGTGTTGGCGGCGCGGATGCGCGCCCGCTCTTCGCGGTAGAGCACGTAGTCGCGCGCCACCTTGTGCGCCCCGGAGCGCATGAGCGCCAACTCGACCTGGTCTTGGATCTCCTCGATGTGGATGGTGCCGCCAGATGGGAGCCGCCTTTGGAACGTGCTGGTCACCTGCGCGGTCAGTGTGGCCACCATGTCGCGTATGCGCGACGAAGCGGCAGCCGTGCCGCCCTCGACGGCGAGAAACGCCTTGGTCAGCGCGATCTGGATCTTGTCGTCGTCGTAGGTCACAACCGCACCGTTGCGCTTGATGACGCGCAAGGTGCCCGGCGCGGCTGCAACATCCGACGGCGACAAGGCCGGGCGACCCGCAACGGTCGCTGCGGGCTGGTCGGCGAAGGACGACGTGCTTGGCGTTTCATGCTCCATATGACTGGCGGCTCCTTGTTCTGTGACTTTATCGCGTACCTGGTTATTTATCCAGCGCTATACCTAGGTTGTCGCCGACCTACGGCGTGGATCGGGCTGCGGCATGGAACGGTGGAATGGTAGGGGGCGGTTTGTGCGGCGTCTGGCCGGGATGAACGGGCCGTGGCACGCTGCGGGGCGCGCCTATGTGCTCCGTCAGAACGCAATATGTAGGCATGCCCTCTCCTTCGGAACCCAACATAGAGCGGTTTGCGGCACAATGCAACAGGTTTTCGCAGACCGAAACCTGTGCACAACTCCTTGGCACCTGGTGGCCAACCCCCCGTGCAGCGGTGCACAACGAGTGAGCAACCGAGGCGAACCGGGAGGCACTATATGTTGTGGGTGATCGCGGGTGAGTAAGGTTGTGGATAACGCCTTGATAAGTTCGGGAAAAGTCGTTTGGATGCGGTGGGTGGAGACCTTGGCCACGTTTCTATCCACTTACCGTGCCGAACGGATGTCGTAAAGTCCCGGCTGGTCTTGCCGTTGGGAGTGTGACCGTGGCGTACGTGCTCGCGATCGATCAGGGGACGTCGAGTTCGCGCGCCGTCGTGTTCGACGCCGACGGTCGCGAAGTGGCGATCGCGCAGCACCCTGTCGAGGCCGTGTTCCCCGCCGACGGCTGGGTCGAGCAGGATCCGCGGGCCCTGTGGAGAAGTGTGCTGCGCGTAGGCCGCGAGGCGATCGCCGAGAGCGGCGTGGCGCCGGGCGAGATCGCGGCGATCGGCATCGTCAACCAGCGCGAGACGACGCTGGCTTGGGATGCGCGCACCGGGGACGCGCTCGGCAACGCCATCGTCTGGCAGGATCGTCGCACAGCCGAGCAGTGCCAGCGAATCCGCGACGAAGGCGTCGAACCCGAGATCGCGGCGATCACGGGCCTGTTGGTGGACCCGTACTTCTCGAGCACGAAGCTGAAATGGCTGCTGGAGGAGCGCGACTTGGAGGCGGCCGCGGCCCGCGGCGACGTGCGTTTCGGCACCGTGGACAGTTTCCTGGTTTGGCGGCTCACGAAAGGCGACCGGCACGCGACGGACGCGACCAACGCCGCGCGCACCCAGCTCTTCGACATCGGCCAGCAGGCGTGGAGCGACCGGCTGCTCGACTACTTCGGCATCGCGCCGGCCGTGCTGCCGACGGTGCTCGACTGCGTCGCCGATTACGGCGTGGCCGACGCCGAATGGTTCGGCGCGTCGATTCCCATCCGCGGCGTGGCGGGCGACCAGCAGGCCGCGTTGCTCGGTCAGGGCTGCCTGGAGCCCGGGATGGTCAAGAGCACGTACGGGACGGGGTGTTTCGTAATTGCCAACACCGGCCCCGAGCAGGTGCGATCAAGCCAGCGCCTGCTCACCACCGTGGGCTACCGCGTGGGCGGCACCACCACCTACGCCTTGGAAGGCAGCATCTTCAACGCTGGCGTGGCCATCAAGTGGCTGCGCGACACGCTGCGCCTGATCGAGTCCGCGGCGGATACCGAGCGCGCGGCGCGGCGCATCGCGGGCGACACGGGTGGCGTCTTCGTCGTTCCTGCATTCACGGGTCTCGGCGCCCCGCATTGGCGGCCGGATGCCCGGGGTCTGATCACCGGGTTGACCCTGGACTCGAACCCCGACCACATCGTCACCGCCACGTTGAAGGCCGTCGGGTTCCAAACCGCGGATCTGCTCGCCGCGGTTGCGGCGGACGGCGTGGCCGCGACGGAGTTGCGCGTCGATGGCGGCATGGCCGTCAACGACTGGTTCTGCCAATTCCTGGCGGACGTCGCGGGCATGGACGTCGTGCGTCCGGCAAGCATCGAGACGACGGTGCTGGGCGCCGGCCTCCTGGCGGCCGTGGGTGCGGGGCTGCACGGCGACATCCGGGCTGGAAGCCGCACGTGGGCCGGGGCGCCGGCGTCCGTAGAAGGCGTGCCTGGGCGACGGTTCACGCCGGCCGTCGATGCCGAACAGCGAGCGGTTTGGCTGCGCGACTGGCAGCGTGCCGTGGCGCGGGCGCTGTAGCCAAGGACCGCGCTGCTAAACTACGCGGCGTGGCTGCCCATCCGCAATCCCAGCGCCAAGAGGTCGCGGATCAGCCGTACGCCGCGCTGGATCTCGGGTCCAACAGCTTCCACCTGATCGTCGCCCACGACCACGACGGCCGTCTGCAGGTCGTCGATCGCCACAAGGAGATGGTGCGCATCGCGGAAGGGTTGACGGATGCCAACGAGCTGTCCGCGACCGTGGCCGCCCGGTCGTTGGCATGCCTCAAGCGCTTCGGTCAGCGCATCCGCCACCTGCCGCGACACCACGTGCGCATCGTCGGCACCAACGCGTTGCGCCAGGCGCGCAACAGCCGCGACTTCATCGACGCCGCCGAGGAGGTCCTCGGGCACCGCGTGGAGATCATCAGCGGCCGCGAGGAAGCGCGGCTGATCTACCTCGGCGTGTCGCACTCGCTAGAAGACCAGTTCGACTCGCGGCTCGTGGTCGACGTCGGCGGCGGCAGCACGGAGCTCATTCTCGGGCGCCAGTTCCAGCCACGGCTGATGGAGAGCCTCTACATGGGCTGCGTATCGATGTCGGCCCGGCACTTCGCTAACGGCGCCATCGACGCCACGCGGTTCGCGCGGGCGGAGACCGCCGCCCGCCAGGAACTCGAGGTGATCGAGGAAATCTACCGCGCCCGCGGCTGGGACACCGCGATCGGCTCGTCCGGTACGTTGATTGCGATTCACGATGCCATTGTCGAACTCACGGGCGTTCGCGGCATCACGAGCGACGGCCTGGCCGCCCTCAAGGACCGCTTACTGGCGGCCGGTCGGACGGACGGTCTCGATCTGCTCGCGGTCGACGAAGAGCGCGCGCCCGTGTTTCCCGGCGGCGTGGCCATTGTGGCGGCCACCTTCGAGTCGCTCGGCATCAGGGAGATGACGGTTTCGGACGGTGCGTTACGGGAGGGATTGCTGCACGACCTGCTCGGCCGGGTGCATGCCCAGGACATCCGCGACGCCACGGTCGCCGACCTGATCGAGCGCTACCACATCGATGAGCCCCACGGCCGTCGCGTCGCCGGCACGGCGGCGCGGATCCTCGAACAGGGCGGCTGGCAGTTGACGGGCTTCGGCGCCCGCCGGCTGCTGCGCTGGGCCGCGATGCTGCACGAGATCGGCATGGACATCGCCCACAGCCAGTACCACAAGCACGGCGGCTACCTGCTCGACAACATGGACCTGCCGGGCTTCTCGCGCTCGGAGCAGCACCACCTGTCGATCATCGTCCGCGGCCACCGGCGCAAGTTCCCCATCGAGGAGTTCCGCCACGCGCCGCAGATGGTGGCGCTGTGCGTCCTGCTGCGACTGGCGACCGTGTTGCACCGGGCGCGCTCGGACCAGGTTCTGCCGCGGTTCTCGGTGACGGCCACGGACGGGCTTGCACCGGGCGGCGAGGTGTCGCTTTCGTTTCCGCGCAAGTGGCTCGCCGAGCACCCGCTGACCAAGCTCGATCTCGAGCAGGAGGCCGACTACCTGTCCGCCATCCCTTTGAAGCTCAAGGTGTCCGTGCGCTAGCCAAGCGCGCTCACCGCGCCAGCTTCTCGAGCAGTTCCTCCTGGGCACAGCGCTTCTCGCCGGTGCCGCGCTCGGCGCGCTCGTAGCTGCCGTCGGACTTCAGGACCCAAGCCTGGGTATTGTCGTCCAGGTACGGGTCGATCCCTTCCTGCAGTACCGCCTTGCGGATGCGCTTGTCCTCGATCGGAAAGCAAGCCTCGACCCGTGAGAAGAAGTTCCGTCCCATCCAGTCGGCGCTCGACAGGTAGACGTGAGGCTGGCCGCCGTTTTCGAACACGAAAATCCGCGCGTGCTCCAGGAAGCGACCGATGATCGAGCGCACATCGATATTCTCCGAGACGCCCTTGATTCCGGGCCGCAGGGAACAGATGCCGCGGACCACGAGACGCACGCGGACGCCGGCTTGAGAGGCGCGGTAGAGGGCTTGGATCACGTCCTCCTCGATGAGTTGGTTCATCTTCGCGAGGACGCCCGACGGTCGCCCGGCCTTGGCGTGCGCGATCTCGGCTTCGATGTGGGCGAGCATGGTCTCGTGCAGCGTGAAGGGCGACTGCAGCATCTTGTTGAGTTGCCCGGCGCGGCCCATGGCCGTGAGTTGCTGGAACATGCTGGCCACGTCCGCGCTGAGGTCGGGGTCGCAAGTCAGGAGCCCGTAGTCGGTATACAGCCGCGCGGTGCTGGCGTGGTAGTTGCCGGTGCTCAAGTGCACGTAGCGGCGCAGTTCGCCGTTCTCCCGGCGGATCACCATGAGCATCTTGGCGTGCGTCTTGTAGCCGACAATCCCATAGACCACCTGCGCCCCGGCCTCCTGCAAGTCGTTGGCGAGTTCGATGTTCGCGGCCTCGTCGAAGCGCGCACGCAACTCGATGACGACCAGCACTTCCTTGCCGTTGGCGGCGGCCTCGATGAGCGCCTCGACAACGGACGAGTCGGCTCCGGTGCGGTACAGCGTTTGGCGTATCGACAGCACGTCGGGATCCCGGGCCGCGCTGCGCAGGAAGTCGAGCACCGGCGCGAAGGAATGGAAGGGATGGTGCAGCAAAATGTCCCGAGCCCGAATGGCCGCGAAGACGTCGGGTGCGGTCTGGATGCGGCGCGGCACGCTGGGGGTGAAACCCGGGTACTTGAGGTCCGGTCGGTCCACCAGGTCGGGGATGGCGTTCAGGCGCATCAGGTTGACCGGGCCGTTGCAGTAGTAGACGTCCTCGGGGAGCAGTTCGAACTCGTCGGTGAGGAACTGCCCGACCTCGCGGGGACAGTCGTCGGCGAGTTCGAGCCGAACGGCATCGCCGAAGCGCCGGGACGGCAGTTCCCCTTCCAAGGCGATCTTGAGATCCTCGACGGCCTCTTCGTCCACGAACAGGTCGCTGTTGCGGGTGGCCCGGAACTGGTAGCAGCCGACCGCACGCATGCCGGGGAACAACTCGTCCACGTGCGCGTGGATGATGGACGACAGGAAGACGAAGTCGTAAGGGTGTTCGGCGAGATCCTGCGCCAAGCGGACCACGCGCGGCAGGGCCCGCGGCGCCTGCACGACCGCCATGCCGCTCAAGCGTCCGAACGCGTCTTTTCCTTCGAGCGTCACGATGAACGTGAGGTTCTTGTTGATGATGCGTGGGAAGGGGTGCGCGGGGTCCAAGCCGATAGGCGTCAGGATCGGCGCCAATTCGCGATGGAAGAAATCGGCGAGCCATTGCTCCTGCGCGGCATTCCATTGGCTGCGGCGGAGAAAGCGGATGCCTTCGGCATCGAGCAACGGGAACAGGACGTCGTTCAGCACCCGGTACTGCTCATCGACGAGTTCGTGCGCGAGCGCCGCGATCCGCTGCAATTGTTCGGTGGGTGAGAGGTTGTCCGGACCGCGCTGCGTCGCGCCGAGGGCCTCCTGCTGCTTAAGGCCGGACACCCGGATCTCGAAGAACTCGTCTAGGTTCGAGCCGCTGATGCACAGGAAGCGCAGGCGCTCGAGCAAGGGTACGTCGGTGCCCTTGGCCTGTTCGAGCACGCGGCGGTTGAATTCGAGCAGGGAGAGTTCCCGGTTGATGAAGAGATCGGGGCTCGCGAGGTTGGCCGCGTTCACGCTTGTCACCATAATCGCGCCCGTGGGCACGACCAAACAGAGTACCACCGGAACGGATCGGCTGTTCGACAGCCCGCGCCACCTCGTCGATTTCGCGTTCGACGAGTCTGTCGCAGACGTCTTTCCGGACATGATCCGCCGGTCCGTCCCGGGATACGAGACGGTCACGCCGCTGACCGGTCTGATCGCAGCGCGGCACCTGCCGGAAAACGGTCGCTGCTACGACCTCGGCTGCTCGCTGGGCGCCGCCACCCACGCCGTGCTGCGCGCCGTCGGCGACCGACCGTGCGAGATCGTGGCCGTCGACGATTCCGCCGCCATGCTGGCCCGTGCCAAGCCGTTGGCCCGTGGCGAGGACCGTGTGAGCTGGTTGCAGGCGGACGTGCGCGAAGCGGCCATCGAGAGGGCGGACGTGGTGATCCTCAACTACACGTTGCAGTTCCTGCCGCCCGAGGACCGCCTGGGGCTGTTGCGCTCGATCCGCCATGGCTTGAACGAGAACGGCGTTCTGCTGCTCTCCGAGAAGCTCAAGGCCTCGCAGTACCTCACGGACCTGCACGTCGATTTCAAGCGTGCGAACGGCTACAGCGATCTGGCGATCAGTCAGAAGCGCGCGGCGCTTGAGAAGGTGATGCGCATCGACTCGCTCGATGAGCACGTCGCCCGGTTGCGTCAGGCGGGCTTCGACGAGGTGGAAGTCTGGTTCCGGTGCCTGAACTGGGGCGCCATCGCGGCTTTCCCCAAGCGGCCGGGAGAGTAGCGCATCGACGCACTGCAGACGCTGACAACGACCTGGCGGGATGCGTCGCCCCTCGCCCGTCGCTGCGTCGAAGTCCTTTCCATGCGAGGGGCAGGCCCCTCGCGCTCCCCGGAAATACGCAACCACGGGGACCGGTCCCGGTGGCTCGCCGCCTTGGCCAAGTTGCCCACCGCAGTGTCCGGGTGCGTGTCGCTCCGCGACTGCGTCAGCGTCGGCCATGCGCGCGACCTCGACGCCGTGGGACGGGCTCGACTCACGGATGTCCTGCAGCGGTTCAAGCCCTGGCGCAAGGGTCCGTTCCGTCTGTTCGGCGTGCAGATCGACGCCGAGTGGCGCAGCGACCTGAAGTGGGCGCGAATCGCGCCGCACCTGGACCTCGAGGGTGCCCACGTGCTCGACGTCGGGTGCGGCAACGGCTACTACGGTTGGCGGATGCTGGAGGCGGGCGCGGCCTCGGTTACGGGCATCGATCCGTCGCTTCTGTTCGTGTTGCAGCACGCCGCGGTGGCGTACTACGCGGACGATCCGCGCAACCTCGTGCTGCCGCTCGCCCTCGAGGATGTCGAGCCCGGTGGCACATTCGACGCCGTCTTCTCGATGGGCGTCGTCTACCACCGGCGTGACCCGGCAGCGCATGTCCGCGCCCTGGCCCGCCACGCGCATCGCGACACGGTAGTGGTGCTCGAATCGCTCGTCGTGGACGGCGGTCCGATCGAGCGGCCGGACCGCTATGCGCGGATGCGCAACGTGCACGTGGTTCCGGACGTGGCAACCCTCGCCGGCTGGCTTCGGGCGGCTGGCTTCGCGACCGTGCGCTTGGTCGACCGCTCGGTCACCACGGTGGCCGAACAGCGCGCGACTCCGTGGATGACCTACCAGTCCCTTGCCGACGCATTGGCCCCGGATGACCCGACCCGCACGGTCGAAGGCTATCCGGCACCCGAGCGCGCCGTTATGATCGCGTCTCGATGAGCACCGAGATCGAGCGCAAGTTCCTCGTGGCCGAGCGCGGTGTGATTGCCCATGCCACCGAGCCGCCGGTGGCGATCCGGCAAGCCTACCTAGCCACCGGCAAGACCGCGGTGCGCCTGCGCATCGCCGGAGCGAGCGCCTGGCTCGGCGTGGTGGGTGTTCGCGCAGGCGAGTCCATGGGCTACGAGTACAGCGTACCCGTCGCGGATGCACGCGAGATGATCGAGCGGTTGGCGGTGACCCCGGTAATCGAGAAGGACCGCTATCGCATCGATGACGAGGCGGCGTGGACCATCGATGTGTTCAAGGGAGACAACGCCCCGCTGATGCTCGCAGAGATCACCCATCGGTCGCGGGTCGAGAAGCTGCCGCAGCCCAAGTGGCTCGGCGACGACGTCTCGCACGACCTGCGCTACCAGAACGTCTACCTTGCGCTGCATCCCTACTCATCGTGGAGGCCGGATGGCTGAAATCGTCTCGAACCTGCTCGCACCGTGGACGTTCCGTTTCCGCGGTCGGACCGCCATGATCCTGGCCATCGTCGAGCGATTCGTGGAAGAGCCGAACAAGGGCTTGGCGCCGACCCACATCGCGCGCGAGGCCGGGCTGCCCATCTACGACGTGGTGAAAACGCTGCGGCGCACACCGGAACTGTTCGTCAAGCTGCCGGGCCGTGGCGACGGCATCACGCGCTACCGGCTGGCATCGTCCGTCGCCGCCCGTGGCGAGGAGCAGATCGTGGCGTTGGTGCAACGCAACGCGCGTCGCGAGACGTGGCTTTTCTACGCGTTGCTGCTGTTGGCGGGCCTGCTGGTGGCCGTTGTGCTCATGGTCTTCGTGCCGACGCTCCTTTAACGATGCCGGAGCAACTGACCGACGATCTGGCGGCCCTGCGCGATCGCGTGGACGCCATGGCCCGCGACGTGCTCGTGCCGCTGCGCGACGACGCCTCGCTCGAGCCCAGGGAACGGGCGGCGCGGGCGCGCCAAGCATCCAAGGACGCGGGCGTCTTCACGATGACGCAACCGACGGAGTTCGGCGGCTCCGGCGCATCGCTCCTGGCCATGACGGTCGTGCGCGACACGTTGGGCAGTCACAACGTCAGCCATCTGGGCGGCCTGTTCGGTCCCGGGCCGGGCGTGTTGGCCGGGGTTGACGAGCCATTGAAGAGTGCCTATCTCGCGCCAGTGCTCGCCGGGGAAAAGCGCGGCGCGTTCGGGTTTACCGAACCGGACGGCGCCGAACGGGCGACCTGGGCGCGCCGCGATGGCGACGACCTCGTGGTCAACGGGCAGAAGTCCTACGTAACGGGCGGTGCCGATGCGGACTTCATCAATGTGCTCCTTGACGTGGAGGGCCATGGTCCGGCCATGGTGGTCATCGACCGCGCCGCGCCCGGCGTCGAGGTCGCGCGCACGTTCGCGTCAATGGACGGCAGCCATCATGCCTATATGGAGTTCCACGACGTGCGCGTGCCGGCGGCGCACATCGTCGGCGAGGCCGGGCGGGGCATGCCGCGCGCATTGCGCCAGATCGGCGACACCCGACTGGCGTTCGCGGCCGAGAGCGTGGGCCTGGCACGCTGGGTCATCGACTTCGTCACCGAGTACATCCAGCGACCGCATCGCAGCGGCACGCCCCTCGGCGACCGCGAGGGGGTCCGATTGCGCTACGCCGACATGCGGATCCGCGCCTATGCAGCGCGCAGCATGGTCTATCGCACGGCCCGGCTCGGCGACGCGGGCGAGAACATCGTCAACGAGGGCATCGCGTCGAAGGTCTTCGCCACGGAGGCGGTTGGCGACATCGTGGACGCCGGCATTCAACTCGTCGGCGGGATCGCGCTGCGGACCGGGCATCCGTTGGAGGAACTGTACCGGCGGGTGCGATCGATGCGCTTGGCGGAAGGCGCGAGCGACGTGCTTAGGCTCAACCTCGTGCGCGGCCGGCTGGATCTGGGGAAGGGACGGCTGTGACGTTGGTTCAATGGCTTCGCTCGGCAGCCTCGGCCGCGGTGCGAGTTCGGTGGCATGCGGCGTTTGGAATCGCCTGGGCTTCGCTCGCGTTCGCGCAGAGCTTCGTAATGCCGGCAGGCGGCCTGTTCGTCGCCGCTTACGGGGCGTTGGCGATCGTGCACGTGGCCCTGGCGCTGCGCTTCCATCGATCGGTCCGACCGTAAGCGCGGAGCTCAGGCGAGCCGTAGGGACGGATGCGGACGCCGCAACCAGGTCGGTCGTCCGACCGTGCGGCCAATTGCCACTATTCACGACCGAGTGGAAAGTGCGGTTACCACTTGGTTGCGGAAGCTAGAGCCGGATCGACGGGTACTGGGCCGAGCGCGTGCCGGGAATCGGGCGGTTGTCGGGGGCGTGGTAGGTGAACACCAGCGACAGCTTGACGGCATCGGTGTCGTTGCGTCCCGCGGCGTGGAACAGCCGGCTCGAGAACAGCAGCACGTCGCCGACGGCCAGTTTGAGCGTCATGGCCTGCTCGATCAGCGCATTGTTCTCGGGAAGATCGGGGCGCAGGAACAGGTCGCGGTCGAGCCGTCCCCGGTCCAGGTTCAGGCGGTGGCTGCCGGGGATCACCATCAGCGCGCCGTTGGCGGCCGTCTCGGTGCCCAGCGCCAGCCACAGCGACACCAGATCCGGGCGGTCGAACGACCAGTAGCGCACGTCCTGGTGCCACAACGTGGCGCTCGAGTAACCCGGGTGCTTGGTCATGACGCAGTTGTGATGGCATTGGGACAGGCAAGGCTCGTTACCCAGTAGTTGCCGCAGTACGGCGCCGAGGTCGCTTCGCGTGGCGAACTGACGGAACGCGGCATCGCGCGAGTAGGCGTGAAGCAGTCGCCGGGGCGTGGTCCCGCCGGCGTCGTTGCGTGAGCGCGGTGCGCCCGGATAGCCGACATCGGCTTCGAACTCCGCCGGCCCGACGAGCGGTTCGAGATCGCGCCGGGCCAGATCCGCAAGGAGGTTGCACTGCTCGGCGGACGCGAACTCGCGGAGTACGACGTAGCCGTCCCGCCGGTAACGGGCACTCGGCAGCGCGTAGCGATCTGGATCGGCGGGGGACCGGGTCGTCACGACGAAAAAAGTGTTTCCATTTCTTGCGTGGGTGCGCTACTGTGGACCGCTAACGTTACCTTTGGTAGCACTCGCGCAGCAAGCGGGCGGCTGCCGCGACCGGACCCATGCGCTGGCTCAAAATCGTTCTGCCCATCGCCATCATCGGGGGCGCCATTTTGGTCGCAATGCAGATCATTGCGGCACGTCCCGAGGTCGAGCGAATCGCTGCGCCTCCGCCCACGCTGCTCGTGCAGGTCGCCGTGGCGGAACGCGAGCCGGTGACCTTTACCGTGCACTCGCAGGGGGTCGTCACGCCGCGCACCCGCACCACCTTGGTGAGCGAAGTCTCCGGGCAGATTGCCGAGGTCGCGCCCGCCTTCGTTAGCGGTGGATTCTTCAAAGCCGGCGACGTGCTGGTGCGCATCGATCCGCGGCACTACCAGACCGCCTTCAAACGGGCTCGTTCGGAAGTGGCCAAGGCGCGCACCAAGGTGGCCACTGAGCATGCCCTCGCTGGCTACGCGTACCAGGATTGGCAGCGCTTGCGCGAGCTCAACGCCGCGGCGTCCCGTCCCGCTTCGGACCTCGCGCTGCGCAAGCCGCAACTGGCGGAGGCGGTTGCAGCCCTGGAGTTCGCCGAGGCGGATCTGGAAAAGGCGACGGAGGATCTCGATCGCACCGTGATCCGTGCACCCTACGACGGGATGGTGCGCGAGAAGCGCGCCGATGTCGGCCAGTACGTCAACGTGGGAACGCAAGTCGCCGAGACCTTCGCAACCGACTACGCCGAGGTCCGCTTGCCCTTGCCGCAGGTGGACCTGCAATACCTCGATCTGCCGGACGCGGACAGCGAAACATTCCTGCCCGTCGAGCTTAGCGCGGACATCGGCGGCGTGCGCCGGGCATGGCAGGGCCGCATCGTGCGCTCTGAAGGTGTTTTCGACGCGGAAAGCCGGGTCCTGCACGTCGTGGCCCAGGTGGACGACCCCTATGGCCAGACTGGGAACGGTGACGAGCCCTTGCGGATCGGCACCTTCGTGACCGCGGAGATCGAAGGGCGCGACGGCGGCGACATGTTCGTCATCCCGCGCCACTCGCTGCAGCGCGGCGAGACGTTGTGGCTGGTTGGCGAGGACATGGCAATACATCCCCGGCACCTCGAGATCGTCCGCGCCGACGAGCGGTTCTCCTACGTGGCGAGCGGCCTCGCCGACGGCGAACGTTACACCGTGACACCGCCCGAACAGCCGCTGCCCGGGATGCTGGTCCGCGTCAATGAGTGACCAGGCGGCGGTCGCTCCCGAGGACGAAGTCCACGGCCTGATCGGCTGGTTCGCGCAGAACCACGTCGCGGCGAACCTGATGATGTTCGCCATCATCATCGGCGGCATCGTCGGCGTCTTCATCCTCAAGAAGGAGACGTTCCCCGAGTTCCAGTCGAACATGATCCAGATCCAGGTGCCCTATCTCGGCGCGGCACCCGAGGAGGTCGAGAAGGCCGTCGTCGTGCGCATCGAGGAGGCCATCGAGTCCATCGAGGGCATTCACGAGATTTCGTCGACGGCCAGCGAAGGCGTGGCCAGTGTCCGCGTCGAGCTCAGGGAAGGCTTCGAGATCGCCGAGATGACCGACAAGCTGAAACTCGCCATCGACGGCATCTCGACGTTCCCGAACGAGACCGAGCGGCCGATGATCTCCGAGTTCCGGTTCATGACCGGCGTGGTCAACATCCAACTGGCCGGCGATCTCGACGAGGCCACAATGAAGGAACTCGCCGACACGATCCGGGAAGAGGTCGTGGCGTTGCCGGACGTGTCGTCGGCCGAGGTCATGGGGTCGCGGCCGTTCGAGATATCGGTCGAGATCTCCGAGAGCGCATTGCGCCAGTACGGGCTGACGCTCGACGGCGTGGCCCAGGTGATTCGGCGCTGGTCGCTGGACTTGCCGGGCGGCGCGATCCGCTCGGCGGCCGGCGACATCCGGCTGCGCGCCACGGGCCAGGCGTACACCGGGCAGGAGTTCAAGGACATCGTGCTGCTGACGCGGCCGGATGGAACGCGCATACACCTCGGCGACGTGGCGAATATCCGTGATGGCTTCGCTGAAACGGAGAGCTACTCGTTCTTCGACGGCAAGCGCTCCTTCGGCATCAACGTCTCGGCGACGGAGGACGAGAACCCGATCGATGTGAGCGCTGCGGTGCGGGACTACGTCGAGCAGCGCAACGCCACGCTGCCCCCCGAGGCGCAGATGACGGTCTGGGCTGACACTTCGGTGTTCCTGGAAGGCCGCCTGACGATGATGCTCAAGAACATGGCGCTCGCCGCCGTCCTCGTCCTCGTGATCCTCGGCGTCTTCCTGCACTTGAAGATCGCCCTGTGGGTGATCCTGGGCATGGCCGTGGCGTTCCTGGGCGCGTTCATGATGATGCCGCTGCCGCTGGTGGACGTCTCGATCAACATCATGAGCCTGTTCGCGTTCATTCTCGTGCTGGGCGTGGTGGTGGATGACGCGATCATCATCGCGGAGAGTTCGTACGCCGAGACGGAGCGCAAGGGCTACACCTTGCCGAACATCGTCCGTGGCGCGCAGCGCGTGGCGGTGCCGGCGACATTCGGCGTGCTGACGACGATCATGGCGTTCCTGCCCATGCTGTTCCAGACGGGACGCACGTCCGCCTTCGCCGGCGCGATCGCCTGGGTGGTCATCCTGTGCCTTGCCTTCTCGCTCGTCGAGAGCAAGCTCATCCTGCCGTCGCACCTCGCGATCATGCGCTCGTCCCACGGCTCCAGGCGCGGCTTTGCCGATTGGGCGGGAACGAAGCTCATGTGGTTCGTCAGCCATGTTTACAGCCCGCTACTGAAGCGTGCCATCGAGCACCGCTGGACCACCGTCGCCAGTTTCATCGGGATCGCCATCCTCATGATCGGCCTTGTACTCGGCGGCTTTGTTCGTGTCGTGTTCTTCCCGGAGATGGAGGCGGATTTCGTCTCCGCGACCGTGCAGATCCAGGAAGGCGCCCCGGAGAGTCTGATCAAGAGCATCGTCGAGCAGATGGACGCCGGACTCAGGGCCGTCAACGAGGAACTCAAGGAGGAGTACGACCTCGACTACGACGTCGTCGAGCACTCGTTCGGCTCCATACAAGGGGGCAATTCCGCCCGCTTCCAGGTTCAATTGGTCGAGGGCGAGACGCGCGACGTCAGCCCGAAGGAGGTCGAGAGACGCTGGCGTGGAAAGATCGGCGACATCGCCGGCACTGAGGAACTTAGGTTCTCCTCCAGCATGCGCATGAGCAGCGGCGCGCCGGTCTCGTTCCGCCTGTCGGGTCGAGACTACCGCCAGGTCGAGGCAGCCGCCGACGAACTGGCCGACCATCTGCGCAACTACGACGGGCTCTACGAAATCGAGAGTTCAGCGAACGTCGGTCCGGAGGAAGTCAAGCTCGAGGTCCGCCCTGAGGCGGAGGCGCTGGGCGTCACGTTGGCGGATCTGGCCGGCCAGGTCCGGCAGGCTTTCTATGGCGCCGAAGCGCAACGCATCCAGCGCGGCGACTCGGAGGTCCGGGTCATGGTGCGCTATCCGCGCAGCGAGCGGGTCTCGATCGGCAACCTCGAGAACATGTGGATTCGGCTGCCGGACGGTCGCGAGTTGCCGTTCAATGCGGTCGCCGACTACAAGCTAGAGCGCGGCTACAACTCGATCCGCCGCATCAACAGTCGACGCACGGTCTCGGTCGAGGCGAACGCCAACACCGGCATGGTCGAGCCGGGTGCCGTCATGAATGCCGTTCGGAACACGATCATCCCGGAAATGAGGACGCGCTATCCGGGGGTGGAATTCGGCCTCGGCACGTCGGCGCTGGAACAGGCGTCCTCGGTGATCGAGATGCTGCTCGGCTTCGGCGCGGCGTTGATCGGCATCTACGTGCTGATGGCGATACCGCTAAAGTCCTACCTGCAGCCGCTGATGATCATGATGGTCATTCCGTTCGGCCTCATCGGGGCGGTGATCGGACACTGGATCTGCGGCATCGCCATGAATGCCATTTCGGCGTTGGGCTTCTTCGCGCTCGCCGGCGTGGTGGTGAACGACAGCCTGATCCTCGTGCACTACATCAATCGTCGCGTTTCCGAAGGCGTCCCCACCATCGCCGCGGCCATCGAGGCAGGCATGGTGCGGTTCCGGCCGATTCTCTTGACCTCGCTGACGACCTTCTGCGGCCTGGTGCCGATCGTGGCGGAACGGTCCATGCACGCGCAGATGGTGAAACCGATGGCCATATCGCTGGCGTTCGGCATTCTGTTCGCGACCGGGATCACCTTGCTGCTGATCCCGAGCCTTTACGCGATCCAGGCTAGCCTGCGCGAGTTCGTCACGGGTCGGGCGAGCCACGCGGCACCGCTTACGGCGCCAGCGACCGCTCGAGGATCGGCGCTCCGTTGATTGTCACCTGCAGTTGACGAGTGTTGCGAAAGTACCGCGCCTCGACGTAGTGGTGCTCTTCCCAGTCGAGTTCCACGTTTGTCCACACGTACAGGGGATCCCGGGGCGACGGGTCGCGGCGCTTGCGCAAGCAGCCATCGAGCCACAGTTCGAGCCCGTCGTCGTCGCCGATGACGATGCTGAAGGCTCTGTGGCGGTGGGGAATGTCGAACCGGTGGGGCATGCGGTGGCGGATTCTAACCCCTCGCCTGCCAAGTAGAACCAAGCGTCCGGTCAGGATCGTGGCCTGGGTGCTGCTCGCAGTTTTTGTACTCCCCGCCGTGGTTGCTTTCGCGCTCAGGCTTGCTGCCGAGCGCCCGCATTGGAGCGACGCGGATCATGCCGCGACCGGATTTGCGCCGTCGCCGGCCGATACGCCCGAAGCGGTGGTCCAGGTCTATGCGGCGCGAACATGGGGACTGCGCGGCAGCGTGGCCGTGCATAGCTGGATTGCGACCAAACGGCCCGGCGCTGATCGCTACCGCCGCCACGAGGTAATCGGCTGGCGACTCTACCGAACCGGTTCCGCTCTCGCCCAGCGGGACGGTTCCCCTGACGACCAATGGTTCTCCAACCGGCCGCTGCTGCTGGTCGACCGGCGAGGCGTCGGCGTCGAGGGGCTGATCGACCGTATCGAAGCCGCGATCGACGAATACCCCTATTCGCGCGAATACCGCACCTGGCCGGGACCGAACAGCAACACGTTCACCGCCTACGTCGGCCGACGCGTGCCGGAACTGGGTTTGCAGCTCCCGCCGACGGCGATCGGCAAGGACTACCTGGCCGATGGCGCCTGGCTTGGGATACCGCCGAGCGGCCGGGGTGTGCAGCTCTCCGTACTGGGCTTGGCGGGCGTCATCGCCTCGCCCCGGGAAGGGGTCGAGGTGAACCTGTTGGGGCTGTCGGCGGGCATCGGCGCCAAGCCGTTCGGTGTCAAGCTGCCAGGGCTTGGGGCCTTGCCACAGAGGACTGTCGGTGGCTGAGCTGGACCAGCCGGCTGCGCCGCGGTTCGCGCGCGTGCTCAAGGCGCGCGCCGTGCTGACCCTCTCGTTCGGCGCGATGATCGGCTGGAGCTGGGTCTTGATGACCGGCGTGTGGGTCGCCAACGCCGGCAGCGTCGGCACGCTGGTGGCCTTCGCCGCCGGCGGCCTCGCCATCGGCTTCATCGCGTTCACTTACGCGGAACTTGCGTCCGCCATGCCCAAGGCGGGCGGCGAGCACGTCTACACGCTGCGCGCTCTCGGACCCGGTTGGTCGTTCGTGTGCACGTGGGCCCTGCTCATGGCCTACGTCACCGTGTGCGTCTTCGAATCGGTCGCACTCCCGACAGCCGTTGAATACCTCGTCCCGGCCATCCGTGTGGGTACCCTGTGGACGGTGGTGGACGCTCCGGTGGACATCGGATTCGTCGTGGTCGGCTGGATTGGCGCGATCGTCATGACGGTGGTGAACTATGTCGGCATCCGGACGGCCGCCGTGGTGCAGAACATCGTCACCGGGATGATCGTGGCCGCCGGCATCTTCCTGATCGCGGGGGCCGCGACGAGCGGCGGCATTGAGACGGCACGTCCTTTCGTCGCCGAACCGGCTATCGGGATACTGACGGTGCTCATCATGGTCCCGGCCATGCTGGTGGGCTTCGACGTGCTCCCGCAGTCGGCCGAGGAAGTGGACCTCCCGGCGCGGCGGATCGGGGTCTTGCTGGTGTTCTCGGTGGGCTTGGCCGTGCTTTGGTACGGCGCCGTGTCGTTCGCGGTCGCGAGCGCAATTCCGAGTGCTGAACTGGGCGATGCGAACATGGCCACGGCCGACGCGGCTGCCCGCCTTTGGCAGCATCCATGGGCGGGTGACCTGCTGCTGATCGGCGGCATCGGGGGCATATTGACGAGCTGGAACGCCTTCATCATCGGCGGCAGCCGGCTCATCTTCGCGCTGGCCGAGTCCGGCTCGCTGCCGGCGGTGTTCGCACGCCTCCATCCGCGGTACAAGACGCCCTACGCCGCGATCGTCCTGATCGGCGTCCTGTCCTGCATATCCCCGCTCTTCGGCCGGACGATCCTCGTCTGGCTGATCAACACCGGCAGCCTTGCGGTGGTCGTGGCCTACATCTTCGTGCCCATTGCCTTCCTGGTGCTGCGCCACCGCGAGCCCGAGCTGCCGCGCCCGTTCGAGGTGCGCTATCCGCGCCTCGTGGGCTACGCTGCCATCGTCCTCGCGGCCGGGCTACTTTGCCTCTATCTGCCAGGCAGTCCTTCGGGACTGGCGTGGCCGCACGAGTGGATAATCGTGTTGATCTGGGCCGCGGTGGGCGGTCTCGTCTGGATGAAGCGTCAGCGCTAGCGTGGGTGCGCGCGGACCGGTAGTCCGCCGCGTCCACGTCCGCACACGGCGTAGCACCCTGTTCAAGAGCGGGCCGGGAGGCGGCGGACCTCCGGTCCGCGCGCACCTCGAGGGGCTGCAGCCCGGCAGCGGCAGTCGTGCGCGGGGCTGGCCGCCAACCGTACATCTTCGCGTATCGTTTGCGTTCGTAAGGGATCCTTGGTGGGCTTGGCTTTGGCACAACGCCGTTTGAGCGTTGCCACGATGCTGGCCTTTGGCATCGGCGAGGCATCGGGCGCGTTCAAGAACATGGCTTGGGGTGTTCTGCTGCTCTTCTACTACCAGCAGGTCATCGGGGTGGAGGCCGCGCTCGTCGGTCTCGCCATAGCCATCGCAGTGATGATCGACGCTGTAACCGACCCGCTCATCGGGACTTGGTCGGACCGCATCCGCACTCGTTGGGGTCGCCGTCATCCGATGCTGCTAGCCGCATCCGTGCCGCTGGCCGCGACTTTCATCGCGCTTTTCAACCCGCCCGAGGGACTCTCGGAACTCGGCAACTTCCTTTGGCTGATGGTTTTCGGCGTCCTCGTCCGGGCGTCCTATACGTTCTACAACATCCCGCACCTGGCGCTAGGTGCCGAGATGGCGCACGACTACGACCAGCGCTCCACCCTGTTCGCGTACTCGGCCTTCATCGGGGCGATGTCCGTGGCGGTGTCCTACGGCCTGATCATGCGCTACTACTTCCCGACCACGGACGATTTCGACCCGGGGCTCCTGAACGCCGGGCGCTACCCGTTGTTGTCGCTGCACTTCACCGTCGTTATGGCGCTCGCGATCGTGCTGTGCGTACTGGGGACCGCGCGGGAGATTCCGCATCTACGTGAGACGCAGAACCGCGAACGGTTCGGCGTGCTCACGGTGTTCAAGGAGATGGGCGCGGTGCTCACGAACCGGTCGTTCCGGGCACTCTTCGCGGCCATCGTCCTTGGATCCATCGTCGGCGGCGTGGAGTCCGCGTTTACGCCATTCGTGGGCGTGCACTTCTGGGGCTTCACGACCGAAGACTTGTCCTATTTGGGATAGTAGGTCTCGTCTCGTTTCCCGTCGCCTTCGTACTCACGCCGGCCTTGACACGCCTGCTCGACAAGCGCATGGCCGTGATGGTCCCGCTCGCCTGCTGGATCACGGCTGCGAACACGCCCATCGTGCTGCGGCTATCGGATGTGCCCTGGTACCCCAGCAACGAGTCGATCTGGGTGTTGTGGATCTTCCTTGGCGCCTCCACGGTCGGTGCGCTCTCCGCGCCCATCATCGGCGCGAACCAGAATTCCATGCTCGCCGATGTCGCCGACGAGCACGAATTGGAGACGGGTATCCGCCGCGAAGGCGTGCTCTATGCGGTCCGAGCGTTCTCCAACAAGGCCACGGCGGCTTTCGGCACTCTATTCGGCGGCATCCTGCTGTCCGCGATCGACTTCCCGGAAACGCGACGCGCGGCGAGGTGCCAGCGGAGACTGTCTGGAACCTGGGCCTGATCGCTGGCCCAGCCACGTCGGTATTCTCGCTGTTGGCCCTGCTGTTCTACCTGCGCTATCGCATCACCCGCAAGCGACACAGGGCGATTGTCGAGCAATTGCAGCAACGTCGGGCCGTGTCCTGACCCCTGTGATAGTCTCGCGGTGTTCATCTTGAGGGAGGCGAGATGCACAGTCACCACTACGCCGCGTGCGAGGATCTCAACGACGTCATGGCCGAGATCGAGCGGCTCGGGCTCGAGAAGCGGGTCTTAGAGCTCGACGCCTACGGATTCACCGTCCTCGAAGGCATTCTTGACGACGACACGACGTCCACGGCGCGGCAGGCCCTGGCGGACATCTGCGAGCGCCAGACGGGCGTCGAGCCGGACTTCGAGAAGGGCGATTCGCATCCAGACTGGCGCCTCATTCCCTACCTGATGCCGCGCCATCCGGTCTTTCAGGACATCCTCCTCAACGAGACTTCGGTCGCGCTGATGCACTACCTGCTCGGCAAGAGCGCCCAGCTTTCGTCCATGACCTGCCACTTCAAGGGGCCGGGCGACGGCGGCCAGCTTCCGCTGCACACGGACACCGGCATGCCGGCGCCGCTCCCGCCGTATTCGCAGGTGGCGAACATCAACTACGCGCTGACCGACTATTCCAAGGAAGGCGGGTGCCTCGCGATCGTGCCGGGAAGCCACAAGTGGGCGCGCAACCCCGAACCCTCGGAGATTTTCCTGGACGGCCCGGCTGCGAATCCGAACGCGCAAGCCATGGAGATTCGCGCCGGGGACGCGGTGATCTGGCACGGCAACATGTGGCACGGCAGCTACCCGCGCCGGATCCCGGGGCTACGGCTGAACTTGGCCGTGTACCACGCCCGCCCGTACTGGAAAGTGCAGGAGCGCTATGGCGACGCCTTGCCGCAGGACGTGATCGACCGGCACGGCAACAACGCGGTATTCCGCCAGTTGGCGGGACTCAACGAACACATGGGGTGGATGGAGGAGGGCCCGGCCTTCCTCGACCAGAAGAACGGCGGCTACAAGGCCGATGGGGCCAAGACGCTGCGCACGGGTCGCAATAGCTGGCAGTCCTAGGCGGACAAAGGCAATGGCTGTCGCCTCGTAGACGTCAATTGCCAGCAATGGCAACGCAGGAGTAGTACACATGACCACACCGTTTCCGCTTCGCTCGCTAACCTCGGCTTTGGCCGGCGCTCTCCTGCTCGGAACGGCGCCCGCGCTCGCGCAGGACGACGAGGGCCAGGAAGAAACACAGGGCGAGGACATCGAGGAGATCATCGTCTCGGCGACCTACCGCGACACCCGACTGATGAATACCCCCCTGACCATCTCGGCGGTCACCGACGCCGAGATCGTCGCCAAGGGTATCGAGGACATCCAGACGCTCTACCAGTCGATCCCCGGCTTGGCGTACCGCACCAACTCGCAGACCTACAACACGCTGTCGGTTCGGGGACTGACCCCACCGTCCGGTGGCGGCGGCGCCATGGTCGGCGTCTACACGGACAACCTGCCGATGACGGACAGCAATACCGGCGGGCTGTCGCAGACCTTGGGCGCATTGTTCGACATGGAACGCGTCGAGGTCCTCAAGGGTCCGCAAGGCACGCTGTACGGCGAAGGCAACCTCGGCGGCTCGATCCGCTACATCACCAAGAAACCCGACCCGAGCGGCTTCGACTACTCGTTCCAGACCAACGTCGAGGACATCGGCGAATCCGACGGCCTCTCGTACCGCGCCGACGCCATGGTGAACATCCCGCTGGGCGACCGCCTCGCAGCGCGCTTGGTCGCGTACCGCCGCGACAGAGTGGGGATTCTCGACCAGGTCGCGCCCCGCAACGAGAAAGACGTGGACACGTTCCTCGAGGACGGCGCACGCATCAAGGTGGCCTGGTTCCCGAGCGACACCGTCGAGGTGTCCGCGATGGTCAACATCATCAACGGCGACTACGGTGGCCCCGGCCTCGGCTACCACTGCTTCACCGAGTCGACGCCGTCGGACCCGGGTGGCCAGTTCCCCGAGTACGACCTGCCCGGCACGACCTGCGCGGGCCAGTTCGACCAGTTCGGCCGCGATCCGTACGTCACGCACTTGGCGCACCCGACCCACACGAGCGGCGGCTGGGACGACCAGGCGATGTACAACTTCAACATCGAGTGGGAACTGGCCTTCGCCGACCTGACCGCCTCCACGTCGTACTTCGACCGCCAGACGGACTACTCCGAGGAAACGAGCCCCAGGTTCTCGGCCGGGCTGCGGGGTCTGGTCAATGGAGCGGCATGTTTCGGGGCCGTCCCCGGGTGCGGGCCCAACACGTTGGCGAGCCTCGGTGGCGACGGCATCTTCTACCGAGCGACCGAGCGCTTCGTTCAGGAGCTTCGGCTGGTATCCAATACGGATGGACCGTGGCAATGGACGGTTGGCGGCTACTACAAGGACGACGAATCCCAGGGCACGCGCCACAGCGCGTGCCACGAGGGCGGGTCGCCACTCTACGCCGGCATCGATACGCACTGCGCGTTGCAGTATTCGTTCTACGACAATGTGCCCTTGGCCACGCAACAGGCCATCGTCCTCTGGCTGAACACGGCGATCTACCCGGGCACCACCAACTTCCGCACATTCGGCGAGGAGTCGCTCTTCGGCGAGGTCTCGTACCGCTTCAACGAACAGTGGGAGCTACTCGTCGGCGCGCGTTCGGCACGCGTCCAGTACGACCTGGACCTCGCCCCGCCCGGCAGCGATTCTCGCGACAACCCCGACAGGTCACTCTCCACGCCGAGCCGGTTCCTGTCGCCGAAAGTCACCCTCACTTGGCGCCCGAGGACCGACTTGATGATCTACGGCACGTATTCGTCCGGGTTCCGGCCGGGGATCATCAACACGGGGCTCGCCACGCGGATCGCCGAACTGGATGCGGTGCGCGCTGGCAACCCGGCAGCCGAGCAGTACTACCAGAACTTGAACGACCTGCAGGAGGTCGATGGCGACTCCGTCGTCAACTACGAGCTGGGCATCAAGGCCACCGTCGCCGACGGTCGCGTCAGCTTCGTCGGTTCTCTCTACCAACTCGATTGGAAGGACACGATCATCAGCGTCAGCGACGAGATTCCGGACGTTCCGGGCGTATCGCCATTGCCGTTCAACTACAACATCAACGGCGGCACGGCGGAGAGCCAGGGGATGGACTTCGAGATCCGCACGGTGTTGACGGACAATCTGCGCCTCAACTTCGGCGGCGACTGGAACTGGGAGGCCGTGATCGGGGCTGCCGGCCGGGGGCGCTACGGGGGCGTGGCCATCGAGCCGGGGAACCGCTTGGCCAACGCGCCCGAGTACAGCGGCTACGCCGCGTTGATGTACGACTTCGTCCTGGCCGGCTACAACGCCCAAGCGCGCCTGGACGGCTACATGATCGCGGAGTCCTGGAACACCGCCAACAACGAGCGCCCGGCGCCCGCGTACGAGACCTTCGACGCTAAGCTACTGCTGGGACGGGACGACTGGCAGGTCGGTGCCTACATCCGCAACTTGTTCGACGAAACCGTGGTCTACGAACTCAACCAGGTGGGCTACCGGTTCGGTCGACCGCGCACGTTCGGGGTGCAGTTGAACTACAGGCTGTAGCGGTTGACCGGGCCCAGGCCCGCTACAACGTCGCAACCAGTTGGAGTGCGAAAGTTCCGACGATTGCGGAGGTCGCAGTGAGGGCGACGACCAGCGCGATGCCTTGGAGTTTGAATTGCTGCGCCGCGTCAATCCGGCGGCCGAGTTCGGTCTGCACGGATTGGATGTGGTCGAACATGCGTTGCTCGAAGGCTCGTAGATAGGAGGCCTGTTCGTCGAACCGCTTGTCGACCTGCTCGAACCGCTTGTCGACCTGCTCGAACCGCTTGTCGACCTGCTCGAACCGCTTGTCGACCTGCTCGAACCGCTTGTCGACCTGCTCGAACCGCTTGTCGACCTGCTCGAACCGCTTGTCCACCTGCTCGAACCGACTGTCGAACCTATCGAGCCGGGCGTTGGTGTCGTCGAGGCGCTCGCCGAGGTGGGTGCCCAAGTCGTCGATCCGCCTGTTGGCGTCGTCGATCCTTTCGCCAAGACGCGTGCCGAGGTCATCGATCCGCTTGTCGACGTGGTCGATTCGCTCGCCCATATGGGCATCCAGATCAGATATGCGTTGGTTGACGCCCTCGGTGTCGCGCCGCAACAACGCTACGAGTTCATCTGTCTCCATAGACTTGTCCTCGACCTCATGGGTGGCGGCCGGCTCGGCAGGTGTCACGGGCGCGCCGCGCGCTGCGATCCGAGGTCTCTCGCCTGTGGCCTGCTGGTGATTGCATCGTTTCAATCGTCGCCCGTAGGGACTTGCGTCGCTCTGACGACGCAGTCGATCGTCTGCAAAATGTCGGGTTAATCATGGAGTTAAGGCGTACCTGTGTCAACGGAGCAAGGGTGTACGAGCGGCGCGTACGCGTGTGTGCGAGGGTCTCCCGCTTGCTACGCGGACGTCAGACGGCTCGCGTTTTCAGCCGCGTGTGTCCCACGAGGACGACCACCGTCTCGGCAACGAAGCCGAGCAGGAGAATGACGGCAGCGACGACATGGTCGAGCCACCCTGCGGCGAACGCCGCTTGCGCGAGAACGGCGATGGCCAGCACCCGCATCACGCCGCCGATGGCCATGCTGCCGGTGCGGCGCTTGACCATCAGCGTGCCGTGGAAGTAGTTCCGCGCGATGATCACGACGGGCATGAGACACATCACCAGCAGGACCTCGGTGGCGTGGTCCAGCACCTGGCCTTGGATGCCGAGCAAGCCGCCTAGGATCCACAGCGACAGGGGTGTCAACGTGATGCCGAGCATGATGGCGGTCAACCCGGCGCCAACGAGCGCCATGAACCGCCGCTTGGTCTCGATGTCGTCCAAACCGAAAGTCACGAAGAAATGCCGGAACTGGTTCGCCGCCTGCTGGAACATCGTGCTGAAATCGAAGGCGACGCGTAGCGCGGCGATGCTGGCGATGCCATCGGGCATGCGGCTGACGAAGGCGTAGAGCACGGGTCGGCTGATCGCGAACATCACGCCGGTGGCGGTCATCGGCAGGAAGAAGCGCAGCAGTTCGGCAACGCGGAGGGTCTCGTGCTCGAGGGTCACGGGCCACCGATAACGGGTGCGGTACACCAGCGCGGTGAGGCCCCAATGCAGGACGCCGGCGATGGTCTGCGCACCGACAACGGTGAGCACAGGTTCCAACCCGATCGCGAAGCCGGTCACGAGAGCGATGACGGCTGCCGCGAGGAACACCGCGTTCAGCGCGGTGACCCAGCCTGTCAGTTGCGCCTGCACCAGGAGCCCCGTGTAGAACATCCGCTGCGCGGTGATGAACAACAGCGGCAGCATGTAGAGCAGGTACTCGATTACCCGCTCGGTCAATGGCGCGTCGATTCCGTACGCGAGCGCGACGCCGGCCGCCCCGCCCGGCGTCGTTGCAATCAGGGCCAGGGGGATGGTCAGGACCAGGCTCCACACGGCGATGAACCCGTGACTCAGCCGCTTGCCGTGAGGGCTGCGGGCGAACACGTTGGAGAGTTGGGGGGCAAAGTTGAGCCCCGCGTTGAGGAACCCGAACGTGCTGGAAGCCAAGGCGAACACGGCGAGTTCGGTGACCGCGTTCGGGTAGCGCGCCAGCGCGCCGTTCTGGAACTGGACCGCGAGCACCATCGCGACGCCGGTCAGGGCGAGCGGCCAGTAGAAGCGCCAGTATTTCCGCAACGCGCGTCGTCTTGCCTTAAGGCGCTGTCACAATAACAAAACGGTTTTGTAACCGTACGTTCATGGTCCGCCGGTAGGTTCTACTTCCCGTCGATGCAGGCGTGCTGTGCGTCCTTCGACCGGGTCACGCGGTCTGTCGCGCATGCGGTACCTCTTGGGGGCACATGAACCTCACTAATCTGCTCAGGCTGGGCGCGCCGGCGTGCGTCGCCTTGGTCCTCGCCGCATGTGGCGGGTCGTCCGAAAACGCATCACCCGGTTCGGTCATCGTGGAAGTGCCGGTCCATGTCGGCGGTGACGATGATGATGAAGACGACGACGGCGACGACGACGACAGCGGGAGTCAGGATCCGGTCGATGAGACGACCGTCGCGACAGTGATCCCGAGCGCTCTCGAGGACGTGATCTCGAACTCCGGCGAGTCCGCCGGTGCGGCATTCGGCAACAAGCCGATCTACACGATCGATGTCAGCGACACGTCGGCCTTGGATCCCGCGGGCTTGGTGCTCGGCAACGATGTCATCTTCGAGATCGCAGGCGGGGCCGCCCGCATTACCGCGCCCGATGGCGCCGCTGTGAGCAGCGGTGGCGGATTGCCGGAATGCCAACTCGACATGGCACCCGGCGCGGTGATCGCCGGCGGTTCCAGCACCGACTTCCTGATCATCGAGCAGGGCTGTGCGCTGATGGCGGACGGCACCGCTGACCAGCCGATCGTGTTCACGGCCCGCGCCGAGGTCGATGGCGACGCGGAAGACAACGACCGTGGCCTCTGGGGGGGGCTCGTCATCAACGGCTATGCGCCGATCAACGACTGCCCCGAGGGCGCGTCCGGCGGCACGGCCGACTGCACCAAGGAGGGCGAGGCCAACTCCGGTCTCTTCGGCGGCGACAATGCCAACGACAACTCGGGCGTTCTGCGCTACGTCAGTGTGCGGTTCGCCGGTTCGAACGTAGATCCGGAGAACCAGCGGAACGGCATCGCTTTCCACGGTGTCGGCGACGCCACTACCGTGGAGTACGTGCAGGTCCACAGCAACCTGGATGACGGCGTCGAGTTCTTCGGCGGCACGGTCGACGCCAAGTACATTGTCCTAACCGGCAACGCCGATGACTCGCTGGACTGGACCGACGGCTGGACCGGGCGCATCCAGTACCTCTACATCGAACAGACCGACTCGGCGGACAACGCCATCGAGGCGGACAACCGTGAAGGCGACGAAGGCGCGATGCCTCGCTCCAACCCGAGCATCGCCAACATGACCGTACTCGGCAAACCTGACGAAAACGCCTTGCGCCTCCGGCGCGGCACCGGTTTGGCGCTAAGCAACAGCTTTGTCGGCGGTTCCGCCACCTGCATCCGCGTCGACGGCACCAGCCGCGACCTCCTCGGCACGGACCTGACGATCGAGGGGGTCAGCTTCGCGTGTGCGCAGACGAACCGGAACGACGATGACGGTGCCGTTGCGGCGTACCTGGCGAGCGCTACGAACGTTTCGGTCAACGGCGACGGCGTAGACCCGGTGAGTTTGGGCGACTCGTTCTTCGACGCCGTGGACTTCATCGGCGCCTTCGGGACCGAGGATTGGTCCGCCGGCTGGACGTATGCGGGTTCCGTGAGCGGCGCCTCGCAGCCCGACTTCGGCTGCCCGGACGGCACGACCGTTTCCAGCCGCACGCTGACGGGTAAGCGCGTCTGCCAACTGAACGGTACGATCAACCAGGATCTGCTGCTTACCAGCAATAATCTCTACGAACTGGTCGGCAAGGTGGTCATCGGCGGCGACAACGAGGCCTCGGCGATGCTCACCGTCCAGGCGGGCACGACGATCTTCGGCGGCACGGCCGTGGACTTCCTGGTCATCTCCCGGGGTTCGCAGATCGTCGCCAACGGTTCACGCACCGCACCGATCACGCTGACCAGCCAATCCGACCTCGAGGGCTCGGTTGACATCGAGACGACGAGAGGAGAGTGGGGCGGCTTGGTGATCAACGGCAATGCGCCGATCAACGACTGTCCGGAGGGTGCCACGGGAGGCACGACGGCCTGTACGAAGGAAGGGGAGGCGAATTCCGGCCTCTTCGGCGGCGCGGATCCGAACGACTCGAGCGGCACGCTGAGCTACGTCGTGGTCAAGTACGCCGGGGCCAACGTGGATCCCGAGAACCAGCTCAACGGGGTTTCCTTCCAGGCCGTGGGCGACGGCACCGTGGTGGACTACATCCAGGTCCACAACAACCTTGACGATGGCATCGAGTTCTTCGGCGGCACCGTGAACGCCAAGCACGTCGTGCTCACCGGCAATGCCGACGACTCGCTGGACTGGACCGACGGCTGGACGGGGAGCATCCAGTACCTGGTCATCGACCAGGCCGCCGACGCCGGCGACAACGGAATCGAGGCGGACAACCGGGAAGGCGACGAGAACGCCACGCCACGGTCACGCCCGAAGATCGCGAACATGACCATCACCGGCCACCCTGGCGAGCGGGCCATCAGGCTTCGCCGCGGCACCGGGCTCGAGCTTTACAGCTCGGTTGTCCAGGACAGCGAGAGGTGCCTGCGCATCCAAGGCGAGTCGCTGAATCTACTCGGCGGCGGCATCACGTTCGAGGGGTTGAGTTTCGACTGCGACACGGTGGTGGAAGGCGACGACGTTTCGGCGATCAACAATTTGCTCGGCGCGAGCAGCAACGTGTCGACCACCGGCCAGTCGGTGCGCGCGGCGGACCTGAGTGCGATGAGCTTCTTCGACGCGACGGATTTCATCGGTGCCGTGGAGAGTAACGACGAGGACTGGACGACGGGCTGGACTGTGGCCATGCCGAGTGCGACCGCCGACTTCGCGTGCCCCGACGGCACGGCGCAGATCAGCGAGGTTGGCGGTCGGCGGACCTGTCAGATCTCCGGCACGATCTCCGGCGCACTGGCGCTCACGCGCAGCAACTACTACATCCTCGACGGCAAGGTCACCGTGGGCGGTGACAATGCGGACTCCGGCACGCTGCACATCGAGTCCGGCACGACGATCATCGGCGACAACCCGACCGACTTCCTCGTCATCGCGCGCGGGTCGCAGATTCTCGCCAACGGTACGAAGAACGCCCCGATCACCTTGACGGCGGCGGACGACGTCGACGGCGACATCGCCAACCCCGAGACCACCCGGGGACTGTGGGGCGGCCTGGTGATCAACGGCAATGCGCCGATCAACGACTGTCCGCAAGGCGCGACCGGTGGCACCGCCGAGTGCACCAAGGAAGGCGAGGCGAATTCCGGACTCTTCGGCGGCGGCGATCCGAACGACTCGAGCGGAAGGCTCCACTACGTGGTGGTCAAGTTCGCGGGCTCGAACGTGGACCCGGAGAACCAGTTGAACGGCATCGCCTTCCAGGGCGTGGGCGACGGCACGGAAGTAGACTACATCGAGGTCTACAACAACCTCGACGACGGTATCGAGCTCTTCGGCGGCACTGTCAATGCGAACCACGTGGTCCTCATCGGCAACGCGGACGACAGCCTGGACTGGACCGACGGCTGGACCGGCAGCATCCAGTATCTGCACATCGAGCAGACCCAAGGTGCCGGCGACCAACTGATCGAGGCGGACAACCGCGAGCAGGCCGAGCAGGCGACGCCCATCTCGGAACCGACGATCGCCAACGCAACGATGGTGGGCAATTCCACGGACCGCGCACTCCGCTTGCGGCGCGGCACGGGCGTGCATCTCTACAACACGCTGGTCTCCGGCTCGGCGCAGTGCGTGCGCGTCGACGGCGAGTCGGTGAACCTGCTCAACACCCGGATCACGTTTCAAGGCGTCGGCCTCGACTGCTCGACCGTCAACGACGCCCGCGATGACCCCGATACGGCCCAGGACGAAGTGCAGCTCGTCCAGGACTTCCTCGACCGCTCGACCAACGTCACCCAGGACGGCACGACGCCCAATCCGGTTGCCCTGCCTGCGGGCCTCGACCCCGCGGGCGACACCGTCATCGGTTCCGACATCGCAAATTGGGGTTCGGGCTGGACCGTCGGCGTAACGCAGTAGGGCGGCGCGAACTCGAACCATGCCGGGAGTAGCAATGAATCGCAAAGAGCCTTCAGCCGGGGAGCGCGAGGGGGCACCCCTCGCACACGTGTTGGCAATGATCTGGACGATGGCCTTGGGCTTGGGCGCCGGCCCCGGCGCCTCGGCCCAGGAGTCAGACGGCGAGCGCCAGCACAACCGCGTGGTGTTGCAAAACCCCGGTGACGTCGAGGAGGTCGTAGTCCTCGGCCAGTTCATCCCGGGCGATAAGCGGATCACGGCCGAAGTGGCGAACATGCTCGACTACGAGGAGCTGGCGCTGATGCCGGACACCGACGTCGGCGGTGCCCTGTCGCGGGTAACGGGCTTAAGCCTCGTCGGCGACAAGTACGTCTACGTGAGGGGCTTGGGCGAGCGCTACTCGTCCACCGTGCTGGACGGCAGCCGGCTGTCGTCGCCGGTTCCGTTCCAGAAAACCGTGCCGCTCGACATCGTCCCGACGGCGATCGTGCGCAACCTCCTGGTACAGAAGACCTACTCGCCGGACCTGCCGGGCGACTTCAGCGGCGGCACGGTGATGATCCGCACCCGCGCGACGCCCGACCGCAACTACGCGACGCTCAAAGCCGGGGTTGCCGGCGACTCGGAGACCACGCAAGGGGAAGGCCTGTCCTATCGCGGCGGTCCGGCTGACAACTGGGGGTTCGACGAGGGGACGCGCAAGATGCCGCGGAACATCGCCGGGATGAGCAGCGACGACTTCGAAGCGGTGCCGTGGCCGGACAGCGCGGACCTGGGTGCCAGTTTCTACAACCACTGGGAGGTCTTCGAGAAGCAGCGACTCAAGCCCAACTTCACCGGGAGTGGCGAACTGGGTTTGCGCGGCGACTTCCCGGGCTTCTCTGCCGGGGTGTTGACCGCGGGCCGCTACGGCAGCAAGTGGAGGAACCGCGACAAGGACTTCCGGCGCTACGAGTTCAGCGGCGTCGACGGCGGCAGCACGCAAACCGTCGACTACAGGCAGTTCACCACCCGGCAGACCATCGACTGGGCCGGTTTCGTCAACTCCGGGTTCGAATTCGGCGACGGCCACTCGATCCAGTTGTCCCAGGTCGTGCTTGCCCAGACCGACGACGAGACCCAGCGGTTGCGCGGCCTGTCGAGCGAGGACGACGTGACCGACGGCACGCCGGTGGTGAGCTACCGCTTCCAGTGGACGGAGAACACCATCCGCTCGACGCAGTTGAAGGGCGAGCACTACTTCAACGTCGGCCCTTTCCACCAGATGAGCATCAACTGGCGCGCGACCGATGGGGCGGCGACCCGCAAGTCGCCCGACACGCGCACCTACACCTACGCAGAGAATGCCGAGGGCCTCGAGGAGGTCGTGACGCCGAGCCGCCAAGCCGCCGGCGACCTGCGCGAGGTGTTCCAGCACCAGACCGCGTATACACGGAACTGCGCGACGAGATCAGCGAATACGGCGTCGACGCGGAGCTGCCCTTCTATGCCGGCGACGTGGAGATGACGGCCATCCTCGGCGCTTCCAGCTACGAACGGACGCGCGCCAGCGCCGATCGCTTCTTCCGGTTCGACATCACGTCGCTGGCCCCGGGCCACATCGCCCTGATGACCCCCTACCAGCTCTTCGGCCTCGAGAATTGGGGCAAGGGCTATCTGGATGTGCGCGACTTCTCGGCGGGTGCGGCGAACGCCGCGGGCATCTTCCCGTTCGCCGAGTCGGGCGAAGAGACGATGTCGGTCTACCTAGGGTTCGATGCGCAGCTCACGCCGCGAGTCCGCGCGGCCGCAGGCTTCCGCCAGGAGGAGACGACCCTGTTCGCGGACGCCTACGGTGGCAACACCCAGGCCGGCACCAGCAACGCCGTTAGCCAGGACTACGTCGACATCTTGGCCTCGGCCTCCCTCACTCTCGAGTTGGTGAACGACATGCAGCTGCGCCTCGCGTACTCCAACACGCTGAACCGGCCGAGTCTGCTCGAGATCACCGGCACCACGCTGCGCAACCCGGAGGACTCGAACCTCTATCGCGGCAACGTCTTCTTGGCACCCGCCAAAGTCGACAATCTCGACGCCCGTTGGGAGTGGTACTTCGGCAAAGACTTAAGCCTGTCGATCGGCGTTTTCCAGAAGTTCTTCGACAACCCCATCGAGGTCGGCAAAGTCCAGGCGCAGAACGACATCTACACGTGGTTCAACGGTGAAGAAGCGGAGCTTCAGGGTGTCGAGGTCGAGCTGCGCAAGGACCTGTTCTTCGGCGAGTGGTTCGGCTTGGGCGCGTCGTGGGATTTCTTCAAGCTGAACGCGAACGTCACGTTGATGGACTCCCAAGTGACCCTGTTCGGGGAAGGCGAGACGGCCGCCGACGTGCCCGTCACAGGATCGCGCCAGATTGCCCGGCTGTTTGAAAACGAACGGGCCTTGAGCGGCCAATCGGACGTGTTGGGCAACCTGATGCTGAGCTATGTCGACTCAAGCCGCGGCATCGAGGGGTCGCTCGCCTATAACCACACGGGCGACCGCATCGTCCTGGTGGGTGCGGAGAATGCCCCCAACATCGTCGAGGACGCTCGCGGCAAGCTGGATTTCCTCGCGCGCTACCTCTTCGACGTGTTTGGTTTCGATGCCCAGATCGAGTTCAAGGCGTCGAACCTCTTGGACGACGCCGTCGAGTGGCGTCAGGGCGGGCTGCTCTATGAACGCTACAACGCAGGCATCAGCTACGGGGTGAGCCTGAAGGTCAATACGCAGTAGACGTCAGAGGCGCGCCTACCCTCCCGGGCCCGAGGTGGACCCTGCACGGGGGTCGAGGCGGTGCCTCGGCGAATCCAAAGTACGCTTTGCCCTTCCCGGGACACGCCTGCCTAGCCGACCGCGCCAGCTATCCACTCCTTCACGCGTTCGACGTGCATGAGGGGTCGAACCATGCCGGAGTACACGTCGACCACGACGCCGTCCTCGTCTATGAGGTACGTCACGCGCCACGGCAAGATCCACTTGGACGCACCGTACTCGCGACGCACGCGGTTGCCGGGGTCGCTGGCGATCGGGAAGGGCAGTGCGTGGTTGCCGGCGAAGCTCTCGTGGGACGCGACTGTCTGCCCGCTGATACCTACGACTTCGACACCGTGACCAACCAGCTCGTCATAGGCGTCGCGCAACGCGCAGACCTGGGTCGTGCAACCGTACGAATGGTCGGCCGGATAAAAGAACAGGACGACCTTTCGGCCTCGCAGCGAACTCAGCCGCAGCGTTCCGCTGCCTGCCCTGCTCGCTGTTTCGAGGGTGAAATCCGGTGCAACCTCTCCAACGTCAACTCCCACTGCGTCTCTCTCCTCAAGCTGCCAAAAAACTGACGGACGGGTCCGCCCCGCTTCTTTCCCGACAACCTCGGACGCCAGGTCGACGGGGTGTCATCATTCGGCAACGAAACGGTCCAAGCACAAACGTAACACGCCTCGGGATCGACCTCGCGACGAGCTTGACCCTTGGAGGGTAGTGGACGCCGCGGAGGCGGCCGTGGATGCTGCGACCGGCAGCACCGAGTCGAAGCTGACCGCGGTACCGCTCGGCCGTTCATGTCGAACGTGAACGACGGCCCGGAAAGCCGACATTCGGAGTTCGAAAGGCGACATCGGGGTTCTCGCAAAAGGGGTTTTACGTTACGGTGCCGCCGCTTCGAACCCTTCAAGGAGTTGCCGTGCCCGTGTGTGGGCGTCCGCGCTTCGCGATCCTCGTGACTCTCGCCACCGTTTGCGCCGGTACCGCAACCGCTACTGCCGACCCCGACGACGACGTCGAGGAGTTGGTCGTGACGGCGGATCTCGACAGCTTGCCGGACGACGAGATGCGCACGGTTTTCGGATTCGGCCGGTCGCTGCTCGATACGCCACGCTCGGCGTCCACTGTCAGCGACGAGATGATGGCGCGCTTCAACATCCGCGACATCGACGAGTTGATCGCGCTGGCACCGGGCAGCTTCACGCAGTCGTTCTTCGGTGTCGCGGGCACTCTGGACATTCGCGGGACCACCGGCGAGACCTATTTCCGGGGCATCCGGCGTCTCGACAATCCCGGCAACTATCCGACGCCCATCGGCGCGTCCGAGCGGGTTGACATCGTTCGGGGCCCGGCGTCGCCGATTCACGGCCCGGCGAAGATCGGCGGCTACCTCAATTTCAATCCGAAGTCGGCGCGCATCGAGGCGACCGGGGAATTCATCGAAGAGGCCACCGGCAGTGCCGGCGTGGACTTCGGCTCTTGGGGCCGGCGCATCGCCACGGCGGAAGTGGGTGGGCCGGGGCGTCTCGGCAGCGAGGACTTCGGCTATTGGTTGTATGCGGAGGCCGAGGATTCCGGCAGCTACTACGACCACGGCGACATCTCGCAGACGCTCATCCAGGCGTCGTTCGATATGGATGTGGGCGCCGTTGGCCTGCAGTTCGGCGGCATGTACCACGAGTTTACGGGCACGGAGAATGCCGGGTGGAACCGTCTGACGCAGGACCTCATCGACACCGGCACCTACATCACCGGTTCACCGAAACCCTTGGACACCAACGGCGACGGACGCATCTCGCACCAGGAGTTCGACGTCGACGGCAACGGCTTCACCGATCTCAATCCGTTCGCTGCGGGCCTCAAGCCCGGCACGACTGCGCAGCTAGGGCCGGGCCCGTTTCCCGGCGCGTGCTCGATCGGCACGACGACGCTCTTCGGTTGCCGGCCGGATCTCCTGTTGCTCGACAACGTCGGCACGGCGGCGATCGAAGGCAGCCAGGTCCTGATCGCCGCGGAGGACGAACTTGCCAACGAGGTTCTGACACTCTATTTCGACGTCGTGGGCACCACCGCCGGCGGTTGGGAATGGCGCAACCAAGCCTTCTACGAGAGCTACGACAATGTGAACGAGGTGGCTTACGGGTTCTCGTCGTTCCACGACGCGGCGGTGTTCGAGGACAAGCTCGTGCTGGCCAAGCGACTCCGGCGCGGAGGCGCGGAAGCCACCGTGCAGTTTTCGCCTTCGGTCCGGGTGACGGACTTCGACCACGGCGATGACTTCACCAACGAGTACTTCGATCGGCGCGACCTGACCAAGCCTGCGAGCGCCCTCGATCGGCGGTTGCTCGCAACCCAGATCGACGACGACTACAGCCGCTACCACGTCGGCGACTACGTCGACCTGGGTCTGGCCGTTCTCGTGGACGCGGATTGGCGGCGTCTGAACATGCTGGCCGGCGTGCGCTACGACAGCATCGCCTTCGAGAGCCGCCAGCCGGTGGACAAGCTTCTGCTGCCGAGCGCCACCCACTTCTGCCTGGATGCGTCCTGCGTCGTCGCCGAGGCGTCGGATCGCGTCGACGCGGTGTCCTGGACCCTGAGCCTCAGCCTCGATAACGACGCCGGCATCATCCCCTACGTGACGATGTCGAGCCAGGGCACGGTGATCGCCGGCCAAGGTGCCGACATCGCGCCAGCGAATGTCGCCGACGGCACGGCCTTCGACCACTCCACGCTGCGCGAGGTCGGGGTCAAGGCCAGCGTTCTGGACGAGAGGCTCTACCTGGCGGCGGCGGTCTACGAACAGGAACGAACCGACTACTCCGCCCAGTCGGTGGACACCAACCAGGCGGCACAGACCACGGGGGCCGAGTTCGAGGCGCGCTGGGCGGTCAATGACCGGCTGCTCTTCAGCCTCGGCTACTCGCGTATCGAGGTCGTGAACCTCAACACCCTCAACGCCGGTGGCCGGTTCAGCTTCATCGGCGCGGACGACATCCCGGGCGTCCCTCCCGAGGCCTTCTACGGAGGGGCCCTTGGCGGTTCGATCGTCAAGCCCGGCCGCGACGGCGCCCGCAGGGCCGGTATCCCGGAGAACATCGTGTCCTTGACCGGCACGTACGCCTTCGGCAACGGCCTGGCGGTCTCGGCGAGCGTGGTGGACGTGGACGCTGTCCACTCGGGGTTCGCCAACTCCGTCCGGCTGCCGGCGTACACGCTGGTCAATGCCGGCTTCGTCTTCGAACGGGGCAACTGGACGCTCTCGGCGACGGCCAAGAACTTAAGCGACGAGCGCTACTTCCGGGCGAATTTCCCCAACCTCTTCGGTGGTGTGATCGTGCTGCCGGAGCTGCCGCGCCACGTCGTCGGGCGTCTCCAGTATCGCTGGTGAGCGTCAGCCGGCGGCGGTGCCCTTAAGCCCCTGGCCGATGGCCTGCGTGAGTTGGCGGAGCGCCGGTTCGTCGATCACGTACGGCGGCATGAGGTAGATCAGGTCGTTGAAGGGCCGGATCCAGACGCCGGAATCGACGAATACACGCTGCAGCGACGCAACGTCGACGGGCTTATCGGTCTGAACCACGCCGATGGCGCCGAGTACGCGCACGTCGCGCACTTCCGTTAACGCGGCGTAGGGCGCCAACTCCGCGCGGAGCTGGGCCTCGATCGCGGCAACCCGGCCTTGCCAGTCCCCGGTTAGCAGCAGTTCGATGCTGCGCCTGGCCACCGCGCAGGCCAACGGATTCGCCATGAACGTGGGTCCGTGCATCAGCACGCCGCCGTCGGCGGAGATGCCCTGGGCCACGCGGGTCGAGGTCAGGGTCGCGGCGAGACTGAGGTAGCCGCCGGTCAGTGCTTTGCCAAGACACATGATGTCCGGCTCGACGCCGGCGTGCTCGCAGGCGAAGAGGCGTCCCGTCCGCCCGAACCCGGTGGCGATCTCGTCGAAGACGAGCAGCACGTCGAACCTCTCGCAAAGCGCTTTGACGTGGTTCAGGTAGTCGGGCGTGTAGAACCACATTCCGCCGGCCCCTTGCACGATCGGTTCCAGGATGACGGCTGCGGTCTCCTGGTGGTGTTCGCGGAGCAGCTGTTCGATGCCGCGTGCATCTTCAAGGCTGAGGGGCTCTCCCGGGCGCGACGTGGGCCGGTCGGCGAAGAGATGCTGCGGGAGGACCGGGCGAAAGCGTTCATGCATGCCGTTGACGGGGTCGCAGACGCTCATGGCGCCGAACGTATCGCCATGGTAGCCGCCCCGGATGGTGACGAGCCGCTGCTTCTCGGGCTTGCCGAGCGCGCCCCAGTATTGGAGGGCCATCTTGATGGCGACTTCGACCGCGACAGAACCGGAGTCGGAAAAGAAGACGTGCTGCAACCCGGGAGGGGTCAGTTCGATGAGTGTTCGGGCGAGCTCGATGGCGGGCTCGTGGGTCAAGCCGCCGAACATGACGTGGGCGGCATCGTCGAGTTGCGAGCGCAGTGCGGCGTTCAGAGCCGGATGGTTGTAGCCGTGGATCGCGCACCACCACGACGACATGCCGTCGATCAGCTCGCGCCCGTCGGCCAGGCGGATGCACACGCCGTTGGCGGACGCCACCCGATAGACCGGCAAGGGATCCACCATGGACGTGTACGGGTGCCAGATGTGGTCGCGGTCGAATCGGAGCGGGTCGGTCATGGCAGGAGTGGGCGAATGTCGAGGTGCACCGCTGCGGCTTCCGGCGAGGCGGCCTTTCCGAGGTGCGGAACGACACCTAGGCAGGGCGCCGATAGGCGCTCGCGCAACGTGGCGACGTTCTCGCCGAAAACGGGCATCGCCGGTTCTTGGCAATTGGCGACCCAGCCGGCCATCTCGACCCCGGCCTTGGCGATGGCATCGGCGGTCAGAAGCGCATGATTCAAGCAACCGAGCTTCATGCCGACCACGAGAATTGGGCGTGCACCGAGGTCAAGGCAGACGTCCGCCAACGTCTCGGTGGGGTTCAGGGGAACGAACCAGCCGCCGGCGCCTTCCACGATGGCGAAGTCGATGTCGCGAGCCAGCGCGGCGCGGCAGTGGGCGCTGAGCTTGGCTGCGCTCAGCTCGATCCCGGCCTGCGCCGCGGCGATGTGGGGGGCGATGGCGGGCTCTAGGGCCACCGGGTTGACCGTGGGGTAGTCGAGGTCGGTTCCGCTCGCCGCGATCAGTTGCAGGGCATCGTCGTTGACCAGTCGGCCGTTCTCTCGGCTGCATCCCGCGGCGACGGGCTTCAGGGCCGCACAGCGTAGGCCGTGTTGTCGGGCCAGGCGCAGGAGTGCCGCGGCAATGACTGTCTTGCCGACCTCCGTGTCCGTACCCGTGACGAAAAAGGGTCGCATCAACTCGCCGAGGCGCGCGACCAGCAGGCGGCGAGTGTGCTTAAGGTATCGAGTAGGCTGTCGACATCCGCCACGCTATGCGCCGCCGTCAGCGTGACGCGCAGCCGCGACGTCCCTTCCGGCACGGTGGGTGGCCGAATGGCGCCAATCAAGAAACCGCGTTGCTTGAGCGCGCGGCTCAAGCCCAGGGCGCGCGCCGGATCGCCCACGACCAAGGGCTGAATTGGCGACGTCGATGGCAAGAGGTCGAAGCCGAGATCGCGGGTGCCGGCCCGGAAGCGGTCGATCAAGGTCACGAGGTGTTCGCGTCGCCAGTCCTCGGTGACGGCGATCTCGAGGCTCTTCTGCGTCGCAACGGCCAGCGCGCTGGGCATGGCGGTGGTGAAGATGTAGTTGCGGGAGCGCTGGATCAGCGTCTCGATCAGCGCGTCCTCGCCGGCGACGAATGCGCCAGCCGTCCCGAAAGCCTTGCCCAGCGTGCCAACCAGTACCGGCACATCGGTCGTGGCGTAGCGTTCCGGATCCACCACGCCCACGCCGCTGCGGCCGTGCACACCCATGCCGTGGGCGTCGTCGATCAGGACCCAGGCACGGTGGCGGGCCGACGCGGCCACCAGTTCGTCCAGGCGGCACGCGTCCCCGTCCATGCTGAACGTGCCGTCGCTGACGATTAGCTTGCGCGTGGGTTCGTGGTCGACTGCGGCGAGCTTGGCTTCGAGATCGGCGCTGTCGCCGTGCTCGAACCATGTGAACGTGGCGCGGCTGATCCAGCCGCCGTCCAGGAGCGATGCGTGGTTCAGCCGATCCTGGAAAACGAAATCGCCGACGCTCAACAGGGCGTTGATGACGCCGACATTGGCCGCGTAGCCGCTCCCGTAGAGCAGCGCCCTGGGCCGGCCGGTGAACGCGGCGAGGGCTTCCTCGAGTTCCTCGTGCGCGGCGGTGTGGCCGGAGATCAGGTGCGACGCGCCGGTTCCGGTTCCCCACCGGTCGATGCCGCGCTTGAAGGCTTCCGCCACGCGCGGGTCGCCGGCAAGCCCGAGGTAGTCGTTGCTGCTGAAGTTGAGGAACGCATGGCCCTCAAGGGTGACCTCGCGCCCCTGCGGTCCCTCGAGATTGCGCCGGACGCGGTACATGTCCCGGCGGCGAAGGTCGGCAAGGCGGCTCTCGAGATCGTCGAATCCCCGTCCGTGGCGCATAGTCATGTCTCGCCGCCGTGCGTTTCCAAGGGCTTGCTCAACCGAAAAGAAGGACTTGCTCAACAACGCTAGGAGAATAACCGTGGCGCAGAACGCGCGCACGTCCCGCCGCAGCGTGCACTACCAACTGCGATCCTAGGGGCTGGGTTCCCTAGGGTCGCAGAGCAGGGAAAACTCGGTTATGGTCCGCGCCTGAGCTGGGGTGGCCGCCGTTTGTGGAGGCGGTACGCCCGTAGTCACTCAACCAACCTTGCGAGGCACATCCCATGAGTAGTACCCCCGAATTGGGCCGGTCGGCCCGAGTCGCACTGTCGTGCGCGTTCGCTTTCTCGGTGATCGCGACATTGAGCGCACACGGACAGGACAACACATCCGCGGAGCCGCCCGACGAGACCGTCGAAGAGGTCATCGTCACGGGCTCCTACATCAAAGGAACGCCGGAAGATGCGCCCTTGCCGGTCACGACATTCACCCGCGACGAACTCGTCAACGAAGGCACGCCCACGGTCCTCGACCTGGTCAAGAACCTGTCGTTCAGCCAAGGGGCCGACGGCGAAACCGACCAATTCCAGGCCGGCGCCGGCGCGGACCGGGCCACGGTCAACATTCGGGGCCTCGGCCCGAGCCGGTCGCTGGTGCTGATCAACGGCCGCCGCACGACCTGGTCCCCGCACGCGATCGGCGCCCAGGCGCAGTTGCTGGTGGACGTCAACGTCATCCCCTCGGTTGCCATAGAACGCGTGGAGATCCTGCGTGACGGCGCCGCCGCGACCTACGGGTCGGACGCCATCGCCGGGGTGATGAACTTCATCACCCGCAGCGACTTCGTCGGCTTCGAGGCGTCGGCCAACCACAAGGTGATCGACGCATCCGACGGCGACACGGAACTGGGGATCATCTGGGGTCGGGAATTCGCCGATGGTCGCGGCCACCTGGTCACTTCCTTCAGCCACATCGAGCGGGGCGAACTGACGCTATCGGATCGGGACTGGGCGGTTCTGCCGTACGCCGACAGCCCCACCGGGGGATGGTCGTCCGTCGGCCGGCCTTCCGTGGTGGTCCCGCTGCGGACTTGGAACGGCTTGTCCGCGGCCGGCCTCGGTGGCTTCACCGGCTTGCTCCTCGGCGGCATCGTCGACCCCAACTGCGAGGTGCTCGGCGGTACCCGAACCACGGTTCTTCCGCAGAACCCCTTGGGTGGCTTCTGCCGTTTCCAGTACACGGCCTTCGACAATATCGCCGAGGAAGCGCAGCGATGGCAGTGGCTGACCGAGGGTTCGTGGGAGATCGACGACAACACCACGTTGAGCGCGAACTTCCTGATGACCGACAGCGACGTGCCGGGGTGGAACACCTCGCCGTCGTACCCGCCGAACCGGCTGATCGACGCAAACCGCACCATCCGCGCGAACAACCCGGGGCTCGTCGACATGGCGAGCAGGTATCCCGACCTCTACGGCGACTTGGCGTGGTGCGGCGCGAGCTACTGCGGCTGGGCGGGCGATCCGGCCCAGGACGCAGCGGGCATCCCGACCGAGTGGCAGGAGGTGGCGTGGTTCTACGGTCGCACCTTCGGGCAGGACGGCCCCTTGCGCGACCACCCGCGCGAAAACGACCTTTGGCGCCTGGAAGTCGCGCTCGACGGCTCGACCGAGCGCTACGACTGGACCCTGTCGGCCGTCTATTCGGGATCCGAACGCTATTCAGGCGGCGCCGACACCATGGTTTACCGGGACGCGCGCGCGAGACAGGGCCTCGGCGGGTTCGAGTGCGAAGCCGCTGTGCCGAACGAGTACGACGCGAACGGCAACCTCGTCTTCTCGCTGGAGACCGTGATGGCGCACGCGGGGCAAGGCCCTTGCCGGTACTGGATCCCCTTCTCCAACTCGATGCGCGGATCGCATCCACAGGTCAAGAACGGCATCGCCAACAACCCCACCTTCAACCCCGCGCTCAACAACCAGGACCTCTACGACTACCTGCTGACCGAACTCGGCGGCACCGGCGAGACCTCGCTCCTCGTGCTCGAAGGTGTGATTGGCGGTCCCTTGGCGTTCACGCTCCCCGGCGGCGAGGTGAGTTACGCAGCGGGAGCGCACTGGCGCAGCGAGAGCTACCAGAGCGGACCATGGGACATCAACGATTTCGACCTCTTCCCGTGCGCGGCCGGACCGGAAATCAGGAACTGCACGACCGACCGCAATGGCCTCTTCGGATTCCTGCCGCCGAGTACCGACATCGACCAGGACCGGAACATCTACGCGTTCTTCGGCGAGTTGCAGCTTCCCTTGGCCAGCACGCTGGAAGCGCAACTCTCGCTTCGCTACGAGGACTACGGGAGTGCGACGGGGTCGAGCCTCGATCCCAAGGCGGCCATCCGCTGGCAAGCGACGCCGAGCATCGGCTTCCGCGCTTCGCTCGGCACCACGTTCCGCGGGCCGACGCTCAATCAGACGGTGGCCGACGACTCGTCCAATAGCCTGCAGTTCGTCGGGGCGACCGGTGCCTTCAAGCGCGTGGACACCAAGGGCAACCCGGATCTCCAGCCGGAGGAAGCGACCACGGTGAACGTCGGCCTTCTCGTCGACCACGACGGGCTGTTGCTTGGCGACGACAACCTGTTCGTGACGCTCGACTACTGGTCGTACGACTTCGAGAAGCCGCTGGTTACCGAGCCGTTCGGCGCCGTCCTAGGGGCAGCCTGTCCCGGAGCATGCGACCCGTCGAGTCCTTACTTCGACCGACTCGCCTTCGGGGGCCCGCCGGCGCCGACCAACCTCGAGATCATCGATGTGTACATCGTCAATGGGCCCGACATAAAGACGGACGGCGTGGACTTCACGGCCCGTTACGCGTTGCCGGTCGGGCCGGGGATTGCTACGTTCGGCGTGACCGGTACCCAGATCCTCGGCTACGAGATCGATGCCTGGGTCCTCGGCGATGCCTACGACGCGCTCGGCAGCATGAACTACGGCACGTCGCTGGCGCGGTCGCTGGTCGAGTGGAAAGGGCGGGCGATGATCAACTACGCCGTTGGTCCCGTGAACGTCCGCTACCGGGCCAACTACGTCGACGAGTACGAACGCGACACCGCGGACGTCACCGTGGAGGAGCAACTGACGCACGACCTGCACGTCAACGTCGCCCTGGCGTCCGAGCGCCTCGACGTGTGGGCGTCGGTCTTGAACATCTCGGATGAGGACCCGCCGTTCACCGGGATCGAGATGAACTACGACGCGTTCACGCACAATCCGTTCGGGCGCATCGTCAAGCTCGGTGTGACCTATTACATGGGCAACTGACGCCACGGTGGTACAGCGCCGTCCGCGAGTCCATCCGACTTGCGGGCGGCGTGGCGGCTCAATCAGGGCGCGGTTGATAACGTCGCGCGGATATGGGTACGCTTGTGAACTTCGCCGGCTCGACGGTCGAGTCGGCCTAAAACCTTTTGTTGAGGGGAATCACGAATGGCACGAGAAGTCGTAGTCGTAGACAGCGTCCGCACGGGGCTTGCGAAGTCCCATCGCGGCAGCTTCAACCTGACGCGTTCCGATGACATGCTGGCGCACTGCATCGACGCGCTCCTGGAACGCAATCCCAACGTCGCGGCTGAAGAGGTCGAGGACGTCGTCGTCGGTGCCGCCAACCACACCGGTGAACAGGACGGCAACCTGGCGCGGCTGGCCGTCGTTTTGTCCAAGCTGCCGATCACGACGGCCGGGATGACCATCAACCGGTTCTGCTCTTCCGGCCTGCAATCCATCGCCATCGCCTCCAACCAGATCGCCTCCGGTCAGACCGACATCGCGATGGCTGGCGGTGTCGATTCGATCTCCGGTGCCACGCGCTCCCCGCGTGGTGGCGACACCCGCAACAAGCGGTTGGTCGACGAGAAGCCGGCGATCTTCATGGCCATGGGCAACACCGCCGAGGTGGTCGCGCGCCGCTACCAGGTCACCCGCGAGATGCAGGACGAGTACGCGCTGCAAAGCCAGCTTCGCTACGCCAAGGCGCAGTCCGCCGGCTGGATCGGCGACGAGATCGTGCCGATGACGGCGACCATGAAGGTGGTCGACCGGGAAACCGGCGAAGAGAGTTTCTCCGAGGTGGTCGTGGATCGGGACGAATGCAACCGGCCCAATTCCACCATCGAGGGCCTGGCCGGACTGCCGCCGGCCTTCGAGGAAGACGGCACCGTGACCGCGGGCAATGCATCGCAGCTATCGGACGGCGCCTCCATGACCCTGTTGATGAGCGCCGACCGGGCGAATCAACTCGGGCTCAAGCCGATGGGCGTCTACCGGGGCTTCACCGTCGCGGCCTGCGAGCCCGACGAGATGGGCATCGGACCGGTGTTTGCCATCCCTAGGCTCCTCGAGAATGCGGGGCTGCGCAAGGACGACGTCGACCTGTGGGAACTGAACGAGGCGTTCGCATCGCAATGCGTCTACTGCCGGAACGAACTCGACCTCGACAACGAGAAGTACAACGTCAACGGCGGCAGCATCTCGATCGGCCACCCGTTCGGCATGACGGGCTCGCGCTGCACGGGCACGATCCTGCGCGAACTCGAGCGTCGCCAGCAACGCTACGGCGTGGTGACGATGTGCATCGGCGGCGGTCAGGGCGCGGCCGGGCTCTTCGAGCGCGCCTGACACTTCGCCACGACATCGCTCGAATGCCCTGCGTTCGAGCGCTCGTGAATGAGAAGCCGGCGACCACGAAAGCGGTCGCCGGCTTCGTTACATCTTGATACTGTGCGGCAATGGGCAGGAAACCGTTGTCGGTGACACTCACCCGTCGTGGGGGCGGCACGGTGAACGCATGGCAAGTCGAGTGCCCACTGAACGCCGGATGACCGTGCGAGTCGCGGTGGCTTCCGCGCTCGTCTTGACCTTGGCCTTGGCCAGCCGGGCGTCCGAAGTGGTGGCGACCAGCGCGACCGGGTCGGCCGACACGCCGTCCGGCGCCGCGCCCAGTTCAGCACCGTTGCCACGCGCACTCACGGTCGCCTCCGGTGGCCTTTCGGCGAACCCCTTTGCGGGGATCAGCAACGAGCAGTTGGCGGACGTCGCGGACCGTTGGGCAACCTTGAACCAAGACGAACAGCGGTGGTTTTTCGTTGAGGTGCGCAAGCGGCTGATGGCCACCGACGGGGCTCCCGAGATCCCGATCGGCGCGAGTGCCCGGTTCGGACAGGTGGTGCGCAATCGGGACGGCACGGTGACGCGCGTCACGGCCCAGCCGGCGGCGACCACGGACGCCCGCGACGATCCTCGAGCCTATGGCCTCGGCTTCGAACGCCGTCTCAAGGTACAAGCCGGATCCGAGGGTAACCCGACTCCGGCGAGTGTTCGATTGCCGGGATCGGCGCACCAGCGCCCGGGCAAGCCGGATGGTGGGACTTGATGGCCAAGGCGGTCGAAGACCGTGCGCGGCTTCTTGTCGTTGACGATGACCCTGAACTCCGAGAGCTCATCACCGCGTACCTGACGAAGCAGGGCTACCACATCACTGCGGTTGCCGATGGCGTCGAGATGGACGATGCGCTCCTCGCGGAGGACATCGACCTGGTCATCCTGGACTTGATGCTCCCCGGCGAGGATGGCCTGTCGATCGCCAAGCGGCTGAAGCAGGATGCCAACACGCCGATCATCATCGTCTCCGCTCAGGGCGAGGACGTTGACCGCATTGTCGGCCTCGAGGTCGGCGCGGACGACTACATCGCCAAACCCTTCAATCCGCGCGAGTTGCTCGCGCGTGTCCGCGCGGTCATGCGCCGTGCGCACGGCAAGGGGAGCGACGGCGGTGCCGTGTCGTTCGGTGAGTACCGTCTCGATCTCAATGCGCAGCGCCTGTCCAGGGGTGGTGACCCGGTGGGGTTGACCTCCGGGGAACTGGACTTGCTGACGATTCTCGTGCGCCATCCCAATCGCGTTCTCGACCGGGACCGCATTCTGGACCTGTTGACCGGCGCGGAACGGTCGCCGTTCGATCGCAGCATCGACGTGCGCATCACGCGCTTGCGCAGCAAGATCGAACCGAACCCGGGCTCGCCGACGTACATCCGCACTGTCTGGGGCAAGGGCTATATGTTCTGCCCGGACGCTTGACGGGGCTACGCCGTAAAGCAAGCAGGCGGACGCCCGACGCGTCAGAGCACCCAGCCCGCCGGCATACTAGAATCGCCGGCAAGCAACCAGGCGCGTCGCTCGCACGACGCGATCGAACGGCGAGCGCGATGAGATTGCCCTCTACGCTCCTCTCGCGAACGAACATCGTGCTCGGTTTGAGTGCGGCGGGAATCGCTGCGACGTCGATCCTGGCATTGGCGATGTTCGTCATCCGGCCCATTCAGGACCGGTCAGCGGACGACGAGGCCGGTCTCATCGTGTTGTCGGCGAAGACCTGGGTCGAGCTTTCGCCCGAGGCACGACTCTACTTCGCCCTGGAGATGCTCCAGGAACACGATCTCACCATCTTGGCGGAACCGCGCCCACTGCCGTTCGTCGACACCGGAAACGCCTACTACGAGTTGCTGGCGAGCAAATTGAGCCAGCGCTCGGGCGAACCCGTCCAGCTCATGGAAAGCGACGGGCTCGTGTGGGCCGACATCCCGGCGGGCGGCGTTGTCCTGCAGATCGGCATCTCGCCGGAGCGGCGGGCTTCCGAGCCGCTGTACGTGATCATCTCCGTCGTCCTCATCGGGGCGGTGATCGTGTTCGCGACGTCGGTGCACATCGTCCGCCGGGTGGCGGGTCCCTTGTCGGAGGCGGCCCGGGCGGTGGAATCGTTTCGCGGCGCCGAGCCGTTTGCGCCGCTGCCGGAGGAGGGCCCGGCCGAGCTGGTCACCCTCGCGGCGAGCTTCAATGCCATGGCGCGTGACGTCAGCGAGCTGCTGTCCAATCGCACGACGCTCCTCGCCGGCATCTCCCACGATCTGCGCACGCCGCTCACGCGCATGCGGTTCGCCGTGGAGCTATTGCCCGACGACGTGGACCGGGAGATCGTGGCGCGTTTCGAACGCAACCTGAGCGCCATGGAGGAACTGATCTCCAACGCCCTGCGTTTCGCGCGCGGGACCGGCGAAGACGCCCACCCGCTGGATTTCGAGGCGTACCTCGAGTCCGTGGTCGCCGGCATCGACGACGACCTCGGCGTCGAGTGGCGTGACGGCCCGTTCGGCGAGGTGAACCTGGCGCCGGAGGCTTTCCAACGCGTCCTCACCAACTTGGTCGTCAACGCACGGCAGCACGGCGGCGGCGCCGAGATCATGGTGGACAACGGCGCCGACGGGGTCGTGGTGCATGTCCTGGACCACGGTCCGGGTATTCCCGAGCACGATCGGGAAAAGGTATTCCAGCCGTTCTATCGCCTGGACGGTTCGCGGCGCCAGGCGACCGGGGGCAGCGGTCTGGGCCTCGCGATCGTCCGCCAGCTATGTCAGGCGCACGGTTGGGACATCAGGCTCGAGCGGGCCGCCGGTGGCGGCACCGACGCGCGGGTCGCCATCCCCATCGGCGAGGCCCACGCGCCAGCGTAAGCCCGCGTAGCTGACGGTGCGCGCGGACCGGTAGGGCGCTCAAGGGGTGTGTTAGGGGGTTTCAGGACTTCGCTTGAAGTTCTCTAACCATCTGATAAAGAAATACTTTTTGACGATCCGCGTACCACCGGGGCACACTGCTTCTCAACGCTCCTTTGTAACGGAACAAGGAACGGGAAG
>JAPOYW010000292.1 GCA_026706425.1 Gammaproteobacteria bacterium | reverse complement strand
CCGCAGGCGAAACGGCCGCCGGTTCGCTGAAGCTCAGCGTGCAGCGGGGCGACGGAGACGGCCGGATCGTCTCCTCGGCCTGGTACCGGGAGGGCGCGTTGATCACCAACGTAGGGGGGTTCGACGAAAACGGCGAACTGATCGGGATCCGGCAGTACGAATTCCAGGACGGCAGGATGACCCGCAGCCGCCGGGCGGCACGCGCGGGTTACATCGAGGACGGTGGATACTGGTTGCTTGAGAACGTGGCTGAGACCCGGCTGGACGTCGAGGAATCGACTGTTCAACACTACCCCGAGATGCCCTGGCGCATCGCTGCGAACCCCGAACTCCTGAGTGCGAAAGCGTTGTTCGATCCCAGCAAACTATCGTTCGCCGACCTTCGTTTCCAGATCGAGTACATGGCTCGCGAAGGGCTCGACCCGACGCGTTACCAGGTGGCGTTTTGGGGCAAGGCACTGCAACCGCTTGCCGTACTCGGCCTGGTGCTGGTCGCACTGGCGTTCGTGTCTGGACCCTTGCGCGAGGCGGGCTTGGGTGCCCGACTTGGCGCGGGCATTGCGGTGGGCCTCGCGTTCAAGTACCTGGTGGATGTGTTCGGACCGATGAGCGTGGTGTTCGCCATCCCGCCCTGGCTCGCGATGTCGGTACCGGTCGCCGTCACCTGGGTTGTCGGCGTCGTGCTGGTACGCCGCGTGGCGTCGTGAGGCAACGGCTTGTGCAGCTAGTCGCGGATTCGGACGATCGTGCTGTTCGACATCCGGTCCGACCAGGTCATGCCATCACGGTCGAACCACATCCAGATGAATCCCAGGCCCAGGGTCGCGAAGCTCGCCATGCCGCCGACGAAACGACCGAGCGCCTGCGACGGCGTGAAAGGGCCATCCGAGCGAATCCGAAGGTGCCAGGCAAGCATTCCGATCGTTTGGCCGCGCATACACCAGAAGAACGCGAGGAATGCATACATCTCGAGGAACAGCAGCGTCTGCACCCAGGCACCCAACACCGCGTCGCCGATGAGTGTCACCAGCGCCACGATAGTGAACACCCAGACCGCCAGGATGATCAGCGTGTCGTAGAGGATTGCCGCGAGCCGGTAACGCAGGGGAGCAATCGTCCCGCTGGCTTGACTGTCCTCGGACTTGGGCGGTTCCGGACGAAAGTGGGTGTGCTTCTTGGTGTTCATCGATCAGCGGTGCAGCCGTCGGAACAACCGATGAAGTGCGTCCGTGCTCTCCGTCAAGCGTATCCACCCTCGGCGATTCGTCCCAGGTAGGACCTAAGTGCGTCGGCGCGTCCGGCCTTCAGTAGATCCTCGGCGGTGAGGTCGCCGAACGACGGCAGCGGCTGTGACCGAAACCATGATAAGGCCTGAGTCGGTCCGCCGCACCAGTCCGCGACGAGGTTCAGGATTTTCGCGGTCACGCGAAGGCGTTTCTTGGTGCTGAGAATTCGCACACGGATGTGTTTCGAGCGGCTACGGGCTGCTAGCGGAGGGATAGACTCGGCGTTCATGCAAATGCCGGGATCCGAAGCTCATTCACCCTTTGGCGGACCTGCGAAGCCACTCGGAGTCATCAACTGCGGGCCTGCTTAGGCTGTCTGCGAACGCACTGGCCACGCGTTGGGCGAACTCCGCCTTCAATTCGCCGCGCCACTCGTACTTATTGCCACCTGCATCCTCGAATGCGAGTTGCCCCGAGTTTGGATCCCTCTGAGCCAGTACGGCCCCCGCGTCCGGGGTGGGGTTGAACGCATGGACCTTCCACCCGGAAGCATCCCAAGCGACCCCACGCCGTCGGTATTCTCCCTTCGACCTGACCACAAGCTTTACCTGACCTCTCTCGGGATCCACCAGCGGCAGAAAGCCGAACGAGGTCTTGCCGTTCAGCCTGACGCTGTCGCAGCGCGGTCGCAGGCAGATGAGCAGCTCCTCGCCGTCGTCGCCTTGTCGGGATAGTCGGGCGATCACCGTCCCCAGCCATAGCCTGGGCGGCGGCGTGTCGTAAAGGGTGCGCGATGCCATGCTCCAGGCTAGTGGTTCGTCCAACGCCTCGCCATCTCGACCGCCCAAACCTGCTGACAGAAGCTCGAAGTTACGCTCCAAGAACCGAGCGTGGTCTGTCGCACCGAAACCGTCCGTAGCAAGCCTGACAACCTCCTCCAACTTCAAGGTGTGCTGGCCGAACTCAAATCCTTCCGACGCGTGCGGCCGGCCGCCGATCCATTGCGTGATCGGCGTTCGCCCCGCTGGCTCCTGGTCCGCCACCGCGTACTCCATTACGCTCCGCAATTCGCTCGCGATACTGGCAACCATGTGCTGTTCGGCCTCGTCCGGATTGGCCAAGCACGCCCGGTGTGCCAGGAAGGCCGGATCCAGGTCTGCACGGAACGTGTTGAGTACGATGTGCGCTGACTCGCGGACGGCGGTCAGGGACGTGAGGGCAATGCTCGGCAGGAGGCCAACGGTCAGTCTGGCGAAGTCTTCAATCAGTCGCTCCGGCAGTTGGCCCTCAGGGGCCTGGCGACTGCGGAGAGTGCCGGGTAGGTTTACGCTCGGCTTGGCGTACAGCACGATGCGACCGTGTCCGTAGGTCACCGTCGCATGGTCGGCAACGGTGGGATCGAGGCCTGCGTCCCTCAGCCTCGTGACGATTTGGTCTTGGATTCGATCCAGTTCACCCTCACCCGTGTAGAACGCTACAAGCCGCAATGCGTTGCGATCGGGCTCAGCGGTGAGAATGTCCATGAGCAAGCTCAGGGCAAACTCGGGATCGTCGTCCTTGAGCCGCCAATCCAGGACGACGATGTCGGCTTGCCGGATCGCCGCCATCGCTGCGTCGGTCGGTCCGATCGCGCCGCAGATCACGCCGAGCGAAGCGAATCCGTCGATGATGGCCTTGGTGTCCAAGCTGTGACGACCTGATCGTGGTACGGCATCGTCCGTGTCGCCTGACGGCGGTCGCCGTCCCGGTGGCGTTAACGTGTCAACGGTGGTCTCGTGCTGTGCGGTGAATGCCTCGTCGTCCACCACGATGGCCGTCTGAAGGAATCGTTGCGCAAGTGCACGACAGTGTTCGGCGAATGTCCCGTTTGTCATTTGGGTGGCTTGTCGTCGTCATCCGCTGGCTTGAGCGCGAACATAGCTCCGTCGTCGCTGTCCACTAGCAGGAGTTCGTAGCCAACCCGGCGTAGGCTCTCGCGACTGATGTGCAGCCCGAGTCCTCGTCCACCGGGCTTCCTCGTGAAGCCGAACTCGAAGATGGCCTCGCGATCGCGAACGCTGATCCCGGGGCCGGAATCCTGCACGAGCATCGTCCGGTCATCGGCGTCAAGTCGAATCCATCGCACCTGGTCCGGGTTCTGCTGGGACAGCCAGAAGATGGCGTTGTCCACCAGATTCACGAACGCAGGGTAGAAGGTAGACGGGAAGCCAACGAATCGGCACTTGTCGAACGACCGTGTGTGCTGAAACGCGACCGAGTGGCGCTCGAAGCGTTCCCGAAACAGCTCCTCGAGAAACTCGTAGATCTCGGAGCCGACGATCTCCACAGGCTTGCGGTGTAGGCGCCGTTGAAGCGGCGTGAACAGTGTCAAGTACCCATCGAGGTGATCGAAGCTTGCCCGGATGCCGTCGTAGAGCTCCCGAAGCCCGGCATTGGCGTCCGCCCAAGCCTTGAGACGACGTAGGTTGTTCCGCACGGAGCGAATCGTGCCCGAGAACTCGTGATTGATGATCTCGATCGCCATGCCCAACTGCGCGAGGTGCATGTCGGCTTCCATCTCCTCCTCTAGCAGTAGGTTGCGCTGTTCGATCGCCATCAACTGATCTGTCGGCGAGTTCTCGCCGGTGGTGTCGACGGCTTGAAGCTGGTCCAGAATGGACTCCAGCAACGAGGACTGGTCCTCTGTCACCCTCAGGATGCGCCGCTCCATGCCGTCACGCATCTCGACGAACGCCTGATCAGGCAGGTCGGCGAGGTCGGCGCGTTGAAACTCGCTCACCACCGAACGCAGCTCGAACTCCACGGTTCGCAGACAGTCCCGGGCGACCTGGCCAACTTCGACCGCGACATCGTCCGCCTTGGCTTTAACGGCTCGGCTGGTGCTGCCGGTCGTCCTTTTGACCTCCCGTCCCAAGTCATCGAGCGCCGCTTCCGTCCGGACCCGGCGGTCAATTGCCAGGCGTGCCTTGTCGGCCTCTTCGCCGACGATGTCTGCGATCAGCTCGCGGGCGGGTCGGAAGACGTTCTCCTGGAGCGCCGCGAACTCCGAGCTGTAGACTCTCCACTCCCGCAGGGTCGCCTTGCTGAGCCCGATACGGGGACGTGGAATCTTATAGCGGCTCTCCAAGCTCCTGATCTCGGCGTACGCTTCACGCTCAAGCGCCAACACCTCTTTCGCGGCCTGCTCCTTGTCACCGATGCTACTCGCTACCGCGAGCTTCTCGGCGATCCCGCCGCCCAAGGCCAATGCTCGGTTTTGCGGCTCACTCCTGCCAAGTTCGTCGAAGAAGCCTTGCAGCTGTTCCTCGAACTTCCGCTTCCGCGCCAAAACCTGCTTCTCGCGCCGACGGCGCACCTCGTCCTCCCTCGACAGCTCTTCCTTTCGATCACCGAACGTATCGCTATGGACACCATCCTTGCGAAAGAAATCCGCGGCAGCTTGGAGAAGGAAGTTCTTCAAAATTGCCTTGAATTGTCGGTAGGCCTTGTTCTCCTGGAATCCCTCCCGTCCCGCTTTCTCGCGGAGGCCACGATTGTGCTCGGCGTCGATTCCGACGAAGCCGAACATCTTTCGGTGCGAGAAGTAGTAGTAGGCTGCGCCTTTCGTACGACGAAACTCGATATCCAACCAGTCGTAGTCCGTGTCGCCGTAAGGGAGCACTCGGATACCGTTTCGATAGATGTAGAGCCCGCCCAGCTTCTCGGCCTTGGCCGACAGGACCGCGTGCTCCTCGTACGGGATGGTCGAATGTCGGCTCTCTCCCTCGAATGCGGCGAAATCGATGTCGAATGGCCCGCAACCCGTACGTTGGCCGTGTGCGCCGCCCCACGGGATGACATGGTCTTCGACCCTCTCGCCATAGATGGAAACCTCGCCCCGGAACTGGCCGTGTTCGTCGAAGCGCCCCCGAATCCTGTGGTCCGCGTTCTCGAACTCGTCCGTGCGGAAAAAGTCCTCGGTAGCGATCAGGTCTTCGGTGTCGTCATCCGTCTTGTGGTCGCGGAAGGCAGTGCCAATGACGCTGCTCGAACCCGGCGCCATGGTGTTGCTGAACCCCAGCAGCGCCTTCTTCAACGGCGGGGCCTTGTCCGTGTGCGGCTCACCGTCAATGTCGTCGGGGAGGAGGTCGGAGCTTGGCTGGATGATGAAGTGCGTTCCACTCCCGTCACGCAACGACAGACTCGGCTCGTACCCATCGACCTCGACGGGATCGACCACGAATCGGCCCAGCTCATCCGTCAGCCGCCCCTCCAGCCCTTGCCTTTCTGGGGTAGTCAGCGCGGCGCACATGCCGCCAAACTGCTCGATCATGCCGACTACGTCGCTCGCCGATGGCAACGTGCCCCCGGAGTAGGTCCGTATTGGCACGTCGATTTCATCCAAGTCCACGCCGGGCCACTCGAAAACGCCCCAGTTGAGGAACGCAACCGTGAGGTCAGACAAGCCATCGGGCGTTCTCGCTCTTGTCAGCACGAGAACCTGGGCACCGATGGTAGCAATCGCGAGGCGACCGATGCCTTTCTCTCCAAGCATCGGACGAACGTCCATCCCAAGGGGGCGAGGTGGCAACTGCGATGCGTCGAACTTGCTCTCGGTGCCGATGGTGAGCCAACGGCTCGCGAAGTCGTCGCGAGTCATTCCCATGCCATCGTCCCGGAGGACGAAGAGTCCGTCCGAGCGGTAGTAGTCGATCTCCACGCGACTCGCGTAGGCATCGTGCGCGTTCTTGAACAGTTCGCTGATGGCTGTGGGGATACCGGCGATCTGCTGTCTGCCGAGCATGTCGAGCGTTCGCGCGCGTGTCTTGAACGTAGCCATCAGGACACCACCCCCACGTCCTTCAGGTGGGATACGAAGTGCTTGCCAACCACCTCGGCCAGCCGAACGGGGACAGCGTTGCCGATCTGCCTGGCCATCGAATTCAGAGCGCCCTCGAACGCGAACTCGTCGGGGAAGGTCTGCAAGCACGCAGCCTCTCGAATGCTGATAGCACGATCCTGATCCGGGTGGCCGAATCGACCGTTGGAGTAGCTGATGCATCTGGTTGTTAACCCGGATGCCGGAGCATCCCAGGACATCCGTCCGTAGACGTCGCTATACCCCGAAAAGTCCTTGTGGCAGTCAAGCTTGAGCGCCTCCGGCCAATCCCGGTGGCTACCGCCTTCCGGGGTCACCTTGATCCGTTCTATGTTGAGGGCCGAGAGCCGGGCAGCTCGGTGATTCCGTACCGCTGGATGTTCTTCACCAGCAGCGATGGGCGGAAGGTGTCCAATCCAGTCTCTGACGGTCTCGTAGTCCTCATTCGGTGTTTCCGGACCATGTGTCTCCGGGGGCAGTTGGATGTCTCCGTGACGGCTTGCCACTAGGACGAGGCGACGCCGGCTTTGCGGCACCCCGTACTTCATCAGGCGGATCGAACGAAAGTCCACATAGTAGTTGCACTCTCCCAACCGGCTCAGAAAATCGTCGAACGGCTGGCTGGTGCTGTCGAAGTGCTGGAGCCCTGGTACGTTCTCAACGAATACGAGGTCGGGAACACACGCCTCAATGAAGTCGGCGAATCGAAGCAGGAGCGGAATCCGGTCATCGTCGCCCAAATCGGGGCGGGTGGTGTTTTGCTTGGTGAACGGCTGGCACGGGGCACAGCCGCAAAAGAGCACCGGGCTCGTTCTGGCTGCGTCCACATGCAGCTGAACCTCCTCGGCCTCCACTGCTCGGATGTCAGCTAGTTCGAAATGCACGTCGGGAAAGTTGGCCGTGTACGTTCGCTGGGCCTCCTGGTCGCAGTCAAGCGCGAAGGCCACATCCATTCCTGCGGCGTCGAATCCGCAACTTGCCCCGCCGCACCCGGAGAAGAAGTCGAACACCTTGACTGTGGTGTTCCGCTCGGACGTTCCCGTGCCCATCATCTGCGGTCCCTGCTGACAGTGGCTTGGCCCGGTTCTTGCGCGACTCGGCTTGTCAATTGGCCCTACCGAATGGTCCCGAATCGTACCACTCATCCAGGCCGCATCGGGCAAGGCGGTTGACGAGGGCCACCGTCCTCTCGGATAGTCGGCTAGTACGTGGCATGG
>JAPOYW010000464.1 GCA_026706425.1 Gammaproteobacteria bacterium | reverse complement strand
CCGCGCACGTCGTAGGGGGTCCGCGTGTCCGTGGGCAGCACGCCGTAGATCTCGTCCGCCGGGTAGCGCGGCTCGACGATCTCGCGCGTCTGAAGCGTGGTCCGGTACCGAAGGGGACTCGCCGCAACGGCTTCCCGCGCCAAGGCCCAGGGCATGTTCGTCGTCCACCGCCAGGTAGTCCGTCACGCCGGAACGGCGCGAGTGGACATCGCCGCCGCCGAGCGCTTCGGCGTCGACTTCCTCCCCCGTGGCGGCCTTCACCAACGGGGGCCCGCCGAGGAAGATCGTGCCCTGGTTCTGCACGATGATCGCCTGGTCGCACATCGCGGGCACGTAGGCGCCGCCCGCCGTGCAGGAACCCATGACAACGGCGATCTGGGGGATTCCCGCTGCGGACAGGTTGGCCTGGTTGTAGAAGATCCGCCCGAAGTGGTCCTTGTCCGGGAAAACCCCCGACTGCATGGGCAGGAACGCGCCCCCGGAGTCGACCAGGTAGATGCAGGCCAAGGCGTTCTCGTGGGCGATCTCCTGGGCGCGGAGATGCTTCTTGACTGTTATCGGGTAGTAGGTGCCTCCCTTCACGGTGGCATCGTTGGCGACGATCACGCATTCCTGGCCCGAGACGCGTCCGATGCCGGCCACGAGCCCCGCCGCCGGAACGACGTCGTCGTAGAGTTCGTGACCGGCGAGTTGGCCGATCTCGAGGAACGGCGAGCCCGTGTCGAGCAGCCCGCGCACCCGGTCCCGGGGTAGCAGTTTGCCACGCCCGACGTGCCGCTCCCGGGACCGCTCGTCGCCGCCCAAGGCGATCCGCGCCGCCAGATCCCGAAGTTCTCCGGCGAGCGCCCGGTGGTGACGGGCATTGTCCTCGAACGCCTCGCCACGGGTGTCCAGTCGGGATTCGAGAACCGCCATGGCACGAGTATAGGCGAGCGGGGCCGTTGCCGATGTAAGCAATCGCTACGGAGCGATCCTGTGGTAGGGTTTCAGGACCAGTTCAATGCGGGCGGCACCCGCCGAATGGTCGGCTTGGTCCAGCTCGTCGGTCATCACTCGCTCCAACACCGACGAATCGAGGATGGATTCGATCACGGCGGCCATCTCCCGCGTGTCGACATAGGCATCGAGATGGCCGCGCTGTTGCGCCGCGGCCAGCACATCGCGAAGGAACTCGCCGATGCCCGGATCCAGGCACCGAACCGCCGACATTCCGCCCCGGGTCGCCTCGGCGAGCGCCTCCAACCAGAGTTCCCGTTCGGCTTGGCCGGCCCGCTGCGCGATCGACCGTGCGAGCGCACGCAATGCCTCGACGAAGTCGGCGTCTGCGTCCGTTGCCCGATCGTCGGTCGCGTCGTCCCGGGCCAGCAGTGCCAAGGCGATGCGCGCCTTCGAAGGGAAGTAGTTGTAGAGCGTCTGGTAGGCGACGTCGGCGGCAGCGGCGATGTCGCGCATATTCGCGTTGCGGTAACCTTTGCGTTCGATGAAATCGGCCGCAGCCGCGAGGATATCGGCACGCGTGCGGCGTTTTTTCTTCTCCCGGAGAGAGGCCAACATCTCAACCGTCGGACAGTACGTGGGGCAATATCGCACGGTCAGGGGGCACCAACAACGCGTAGCGTGGCGCGTCCTAGGCGCCGTCGCCTTCGCCTACACACTCCCCACGTCCGCAGAGGTTAACGCGCAGAGTCTCGTCGAAGGCGCCCTAGACCTGACACGCGGCGCCTCGTCCTACGCGGAGTTGTCGATGACCATCCACCGGCCAAGCTGGGAGCGCACGCTCAGCCTCGTCGCCTGGACCCGCGGCCGTGAAGACGCGCTCATACGCTTTACCGCCCCGCCCAAGGACGCCGGCACCGCAACGCTCAAGAAGGGCGAGCGCATGTGGACCTACGCACCGAAGATCGGCCGCGAGATCCGCCTGCCCTCGAGCATGATGTCGCAGCAGTGGGCGGGGTCCGATTTCTCCTACAACGACCTGTCGCGCACGGACAAATACCTGCGCGACTACGACTTCGAGATCGTCCACACCGAGCATCGCGACGGCCACACCGTCTATACCCTGGACATGGTTCCGCACGACGACGCGCCGGTGGTCTGGGGCAAGGAGACCCTGGTGCTCCGCGACGACTACGTGACGCTCAGCCAGACCTTCTACGATCAGGAACTCGAGCCGGTCAAGCGCATGGAGACCCTTACGGTCGGCGAACTCGGCGGGCGTACCTTCGCCCTGGCGATGCGCATGCAGACAGTGGACAAGGCGAACAGCTGGACCGAGATCCGCTACGTTGCCGCCGACTTCGACGCAGAAGTCGACGACAGCCACTTCACCACGTTCGCGTTGAGGGGCCGTTAACGTGAACAGTGCGCCTCCCCGCGCCAAGGCGCTGTTCGCGCGCGTCGCGTGGCGGAATCTCTGGAGGCGACGCCTTCGAACCTGGATGTCCGCCTGTGGAATCGGCTTCGCGATCTTCCTGGTGACTGTCGGCATGTCGTGGCAGGCCGGCACCTACGACGCCTGGATCGATTCCGCCACGGGCCTGATGTCCGGTCACGCACAGGTGCAGCATCCGGCGTATTTCGACAATCCCGAGGTGCGCCACAACCTAGCCGAGGGTTCCGACTTGACCAACCGCCTCGCGGGAGTTCCGGGAGTCGTTGCGGTGGCACCGAGGGCGGAGGCGTTCGCCCTGGTCTCCGCCGAAGAGCGCAGCTTCGGCGCCATGGTCATCGGTGTCGATCCCGTCCGAGATGCCGCCCTGTCGGATCTGTCGTCCCACCTCGCAGCGGGCGAGTATCTGCCAAGACTGGACAGTGCTTTCGTGGGCACCGCCCTTGCCACCAACCTCGGCATCGAACTCGGCGACGAGATCGTCGTGCTCGGCGCTGCGGCCGAGGGCGGGGTGGGTGCCCTCGTGTCCCGTGTCGACGGCTTGTTCGAGACCGGTCAGCCGGAGGTGGACCGCAGCGTTCTACAGGTGGGGCTCGCCGCCATGCAGGCCGGGTTCGAACTCGGCGATGCGGTTCATCGCGTGGTCATCAAGACCCGCGATGCCCGTGGTGTCACGGGAATGCGCGCGACCCTGGAAGCTGCGATGCCTGCCGGCGGGCGTCTGCTGGACTGGAACGAGCTGTTGCCGGAACTGGAACAGGCCATCCAGATCGACAGGGCGACGGCGGCGATGACCTACTGGCTGCTACTGATTGTGGTCGCCATGTCGGTCGTGAACGCGTTCATCATGACGGTCTTCGAACGTACACGCGAGTTCGGCATGCTGCTCGCCATCGGAATGCGCCCGAACTCCATCATCGCCATGCTGACGATCGAGGCCCTTTGCGTCTGGGCCATGGGAACGGCAATCGGCATCGCGCTTTGCCTGGCAGTCGTCATGCCTTTGAGCAGCGTCGGCTTCGACATCTCGGGGATCGAAGGCATGGACGCGATGGTCGGGCAACTCATGATGCCGGAGCGGCTCTATCCAGCCCTCAACGTCGAGGTCTTGGTCGAGTCGCCGGGATGGATGCTGCTTGGAACGCTTCTCGCCGCTCTCATACCCGCGTTTCGCGTCCGGCGGATGCCCGTGGTCGAAGCGTTGCGGGAAGAAGAGTGACCAGGACGGGCGGCATGCCGGCAAGGCTGTTGCTACAGCTGTCGTGGCGCAACATCTGGCGGCATCGGCGTCGGAACGCCATCCTCCTGTGCGCCATCGCGGTCGCCGTCGCGGGCGTCATGCTGCTGAACACGATGATGCGGGGCATGCAGGAGGACATGATGAACACCGCCATCGGGAACCTGACCGGGCATGCGAAGATTCTCGAACCGTCGTACCTGGACGACCCCGGCATCGAGCGGGGATTCGCGGTCGACGATGGGTGGCAGGACGACCTCCCCAATAACGTGCTGGGCTGGGCCAGCCGTATCCGTATTCCCGCCGTGGTCATGAGCGAGCGCGAGACCCGGGGGATCCAGCTGGTCGGGGTCGACCCCGCGAAGGAGTCCATCTCCTTTCTCGGTGACGCAGAAGTGGAGGGCGAACGGCTATCCGGACCCGACGATGCACGGATCCTGGTCGGGGCGTTGCTTGCCGAAGCACTCGACACCGCCACGGGACGGCGCCTTGTGCTCGTCACGCAGGGCGCGGATGGGCGAACCCGGGAAGCCGGATTCCGCATTGCCGGCGTGTACCGGGCCGAAATAGCGGGACTCGAGAGGGCGTTCTTATTCACCGGCCTCTCGGCCCTTCAGCGACTGCTGGACACGGACAAGGTTACCGAGATTTCCATACGCATCGATGGTGAAGACCTCGACACATCCACCATCGAAGGGCTCGCCGGGAGGTTCGAGAACCTCGCCGTGGTGAGTTGGCGGCAACTTGAACGGCAGGCCGCGGCGATGGTGGAGGTCAGCGGGGTGTCCATTTACATCTTGTTCGTAATCGTGATGGGAGCGCTGGTATTCGGCCTCGTCAACACGCTCGTGACCGCCGTCATGGAACGGCTTCGGGAACTCGGCATGCTGCGCGCAATCGGTATGCGGCCCCGGGCGGTGGTAGCCCAGGTCGTGGTGGAGTCGAGTGCCATCATGGCCATCGGCGTCGCAGCCGGGTTGGCGCTAGCACGGGCCGTGTTCGCGTTCGTCGCCGACGGCATCGACTTGACGGCCTTCGACGACAGCTTGGCGTCGTTTGGCATGCGACCAACGTTCGTGCCCGTGTTCGACATCCGGGACGCCGTTCTGATCGCGGTACTAAGCCTGGCCCTCAGCGTTCTCGCCAGCTTTTACCCGGCGCGACGTGCGGTGAAGATCAAACCTCTGGAGGCACTGAGACGTTAGCCATGGCTGACAAGACTCGATTGCTTTTCGCGATCTCCCCGATACTTCCCAAGCGACGTCTCCTGATCGCAATACCTGACGGCGAGTCAGCAAACGGAGCATCCATTTCATGGTAGTGGAGTGTCGAAACGTGAGCCGCACCTACGACGACGACACGGTGCCCGTGCACGCGCTCCAGGGCGTGGACTTCCAACTCGGTGCCGGCGAGTGGGTGAGCCTCGCGGGTCCTTCCGGCTCCGGCAAGTCGACTCTGTTGCACGTCATCGGCGGCCTCGACCAGCCAACCGACGGTTCAGTGGTCGTCGACGGCGTCGAGGTGACTACGCTGACGGCTGCCGAATTGTCGGATCTCAGGCTCAACAAGATCGGCTTCGTATTCCAAGCCTACAACCTGATTCCGGTCCTATCTGCGCTGGAGAACGTCGAGTTCATCCTGCAGCTGCAGGGCGTGGACCGGGCCGAGCGCCGTTCGCGCAGCCAACAAGCCTTGCAATCGATGGGTATCGCCGACCTCGAGAACCGCCGGCCCGGGGAAATGTCGGGGGGACAGCAGCAGCGAGTTGCCATCGCCCGCGCGATCGTCACCGAGCCAGTGCTCCTGTTGGCCGACGAACCGAGCGCGAATCTCGATACGTCCACCACCCGGGAGCTACTCGAGGTGTTGCAGTCGCTGAACCGTGAACGGGGCGTGACCATCCTCACGGCGACACACGATCCGATGGTGATGGGCTACACCACGAGGCAGGTGAACCTGCGCGATGGCAGCGTGGTCTAGTCGTCGAACGAGAAACACCCTAGTCGCCGCGCGACCCGTAGCCATCGCCCTGTTCGCCACGGGCGCCCCGCTCGGCCTCGCCAGTGAATTCGACGCGCGGGTGAAGTGGCATACGACCGCCCAACGGCTCCCCGTCGGCGATGCGCAACGGGAAGCGACCGGCGCGTCGAATCCCCTCGACCACGGTGCCGACCTGCGCCTGCTTATGCGCCGGACGTTCGGCAGCTTCACCGTCGAGGTCGACCACGCCACCACGTATCTCGTCGGCGACTCCATCACATCCGCCGCCGACTCGGGGCCGACCTTCGACCAAACGCCGACGGGCGACGAACGGCGTCTCCTGGACCTCACCTGGGAAGTCGACCGGGGAGATCGGCACCGGCTGCTGCACCGCTTCGACCGGTTCGCGCTGAAATACCGGTCGTCCCAATGGGCGGTGACCATCGGCCGCGACGCGGTCAGTTGGGGCAGCGGCGTGGTCTTCCACCCCATGGATCTCTTCAACCCGTTCGCACCCACGACGGTGGACCAAGACTACAAGGCCGGAGACGACCTGATCCGGATCGAGCGCCTGTTCGACAACGGTTCCGACCTCGAAGTGCTGGCCGTCGCACGGCATGGCGAGATCGAAACCGACACCGCGAGCGTCGCATTCAAGTACCGGGCCCTTATGGGCAGCAGCGAACTCGACGCTCTCGCAGGGCAGCACTATGGCGGCGGCGTGGTCGGACTGGGCCTGCGCGCCCCCATCGGCGGCGCCCTGATCCGATCAGATCTCGTCGCCGTCGACGACGGCGAGGGTTGGACCTTCTCCGGCGTCGTCAACGTCGACTACAGCTTCCCTGTCGCACAGAGCTCCGTCTATGTCTTCGCGGAGTACTTCCGCAACGGCTTCGGTGTCGCAGGTCTGCCGGATGACCTTGACCTCCTGCCCGATGCCCTCACCGACCGACTGGGGCGTGGCGAGACATTCACGCTGATGAGGGACTATCTCGCCGTCGGGACGCAGTTTCACTGGCACGCCCTGGTGAATCAGAACGTCAGCGTCATTGCCAATCTGCACGACGCATCCAAGATCCTGCAAACGGCCGTCGGCTACGACGCGAGCGAGGCCGTCCGGCTTCAGGTCGGCGTCATCATGCCAATGGGCGGCCAAGGCGATGAATTCGGTCGACTTGGGGTCGGAGACGGCCTCACCGTCGGCGGCGGTTCCCGGGGCTACTTGCGCTTGGTGTACTTCTTCTAGGAATGCTCTGATCAAGTCCGCGACTCGCACCGCCTTGAGTCGCCGTGCTTCCTCCTACAACCAAGCAACGCACGACCGCTACGCCCGGTCCACTTCGAACCGCACGAGATTCCGGGTCTTGCGGCTGAACTCGACGCCCACGAGGTGGATTGGTTCGCCCCGGTTCCGGTACTTCGCCGCATACTCCCGCTCCCTAAGCTGCGCCATCGCCGCGCCCGGGGAGGCGTTCTCCACCACCTTGAACTCGAACAGGTAGACGTTGCCGTTGAACAGCACCGCCATGTCTAGCCGACCGCTGGCGCTGCTGTCCTCGACTCGCACATCGAGCTCCAGTGCCATCAGGTAGGCATGGAACACACTCGCATAGTAGCCCTCGTAGTCGGCGATCCGGTTGTTCACGTGCCACTGATGGGGGATGGCCGCAAAAAAAGCCCGCAGCAGCGCCTCCAGGCCGCCGAAGTCGTTGGCCTGCAGATGCCGGTAGAGTGCGAGGCCGTGACCCTCCCGCATCGACTGCTCCGGGACGAGGGCGCGCAGTAGGCTGCCGT
>JAPOYW010000253.1 GCA_026706425.1 Gammaproteobacteria bacterium | reverse complement strand
GAATGGCCTTGTCGAATGCGCCGGTCGCGGCAGGCATGGCCATCAGATGGGCAATGTCGAACCCGCCCGCCGACTGTCCGAAGACCGTCACGTTGTGCGGGTCGCCGCCGAAGGCCTCGATCTCGCGTCGGACCCAGAACAGCGCTGCGGTCTGGTCGAGCAGCCCCTCGTTGCCGTAGGCGCCGAGGATTGGCGCGTGCATCCAGCCCAGGACACCGAGACGGTAGTTGAGCGTCACGACGACGACATCGCCGGTCATGGCGAGTTTGCGACCGTCAATCCGTGGCTGGGTACCTGATCCAACCGTGTTGCCTCCGCCGTGAATCCAGACCATCACGGGGCGCTTGCGATCGTCGCAGGCGGGCGTCCAGACATTGAGATAGAGGCAGTCCTCGGACTGGGTCTGAGCTGGAATTCCGATCAGGTCTCCGATGTCGCCGGCTACCTGCCGCTGCATCGCTGATGCCGAGAATTCGGTTGCGTCACGGACGCCGTCCCAGGGCTGCATCGGTTCGGGAGGTCGCCAGCGGAGTTCACCGACCGGAGGCTGGGCGAAGGGCACGCCGCGGAAGACAACGCAACCGTCATCCTGCGAGCCCTGGAGTTTGCCGAGAGAAGTCGTGACCTGAGGAGGCATGATTGTCGTCCGCGCTAGAGACCAGAGATGGTTCGATGGTAACGCTGGCGACTCGCTAGCCAGCGCAACCGACGCAGAGGATGGTTCGTTCGTTCCGGTCCTGCAGAGGGCGGGCGTTGGGGCCACCGGTCAGTGACTGGAGTTGATCGAACTGGCGGTGTGAAAGCGTCCCGGTCGTGCGGGCCAGATACCACTGGACCGGTTCGCTGAACGGCGCTGCGGTGAGTGAGCCCGTGTAGTGATAGAAGCCGTCCGATTGGGGCGCGTGGTCGGCAGCCGAGAGCGACGGGACGGCACCATCCTCCTCAGCGGCAGCCAGCGTCTGATCGATGATCCGTTGCAGTCCCTCGTCGCTGTCGCCGAGTCGGTAGACGACGCCGACCACGAGCAGTTCGTCGTGCTGACCGATGTGGACGAAATGAAGCTCGGCATCGAATTCCGCTGCCGCAATCGTGTGTTCGGCCGGAGTGTGCCAGTGGAGCTGGAGCAGTCGGAAACGGTCGTGGCCGAGCGACAACTCACTGCCGCGATTGAAGTGGATAATCGGTAGACCGTGGACACGCTCGACCCGGTTTGCGTCGCTGCCGTACGCGATCCTGGGCGCGGCTTCCTGTGACGCAACCCAATCCGTCACGTCGATTGGCGACTGACCGCTAGCGAGGCCTGTTGCCGTCGTCATGAGTGGATGGCTCCGAGCGTTCGTTGATGTACGAGCGGTAGATTATCGTGCGGATGCCGATCAACACCGCTCTGGTGGACACAGATTCCTCCGGCGTCCTGGGAATAGAACGATGGCCGAGCAACAGTACGAGACTTACGACCCGGCGAAACACAATCGCTCGACGCCTCAGGAGACATTCGGTCCGGTGGTGAAGGTGGAGAAGCTGGAGGACGGTGGGATCTACCTGATCACGCTGAATCGGCCGCACCGGTTGAACTCGATCGGCGACGGTCTGGGCGAAGCGCTGTACGACGCCTTCGTCGAGTACCGCGACGATCCGAACGCGCGCTGCGCGGTGCTCACCGGCGCCGGCCGCGCATTTTGCGCCGGCGCCGATCTGATCAACACGGCGGTGACCCGCGAAGCCGAGCGCGAAGGCCGACCGTCGCCGGTGCATGTGCCGGATCGGCGCAAGAGCGCTGTGCCGCTGTCGGAGGCGCTCAACCTGTGGAAACCGACGATCGCCGCGATCAACGGCTGGGCAGTGGCGGGCGGATTCATGTTCGCGATGCAGTGCGACATCCGCATCATGTCCGAGGAGGCGAAAGTCGGAATCGCCGAAGCGCGCTGGAACATGGGCGGCGCCGGCTGGATGGTTCCCTTGACGCGGCAGATCGGCCTGGGCTCGGCGATGGAACTCACGCTCTGGGGCGACACACAGTACGACGCAGAACGCTGCTATCAGCTCGGATGGGTCCAGCGCGTCGTGCCGCAGGAGATGCTGCTGGAGACGGCGCTCGCCTACGCCCGGCGGATGCTCTACCTCGCGCCGCGCGCGGTGCGCAACATGAAGCAGGCGCTGTATCGCGGTTACTACATGGAGCCGCTGATGGCCCAGCAGTTCGGCGCCGCGATCGAGCAGAACCTGCAGGGCATGAACGACTCGATTGAGGGTCCCAAAGCATTCTCTGAGAAGCGCCGCCCGAACTTCACGGATACATAGGCCATGTCTCAACTCCGAATCGTCTGGCACGAACAGACCTCGGACTTTGGCCAGCCGATGCCGTGGTTCGGCTCTTGGCTGGTCGGCGATGGCGAAACCGAGGGTGACTGGTTCCACTCCGGGCGCGGCAGTGCCGAGACCACCCACGAACCGCCCGACGAAGCTGTCGGCGTCCGGTTACGGTTTTGGCCGTCCGAAGGCCTCGACCCGGAGTACATCGACCTGCCACTGCCCGACACCGGCCTGATCGAGACGATCTCGCTCGATTACGACCACCCGGGTCCGCATTCGCGGTTGGACCTCTTGGATCAATAGCTGATCGCCTGGAACACTCGCAGCCCTTCGCCTCTCGCTCTCGGGCGGGCAGAGGGTGGCAGGAGGTGACTTCAGCCGGCTTAGTCCTGCAACGGCGCTAAGTACACTGATCCTCTGAAGCTTGGGTGCCACCGGAGGGGGTGACAGTCATGAAATCAATGGACCGTATCACCGTGGACCCATCAGTTATGGGCGGCAAAGCCTGCATCCGCGGGATGCGGGTCACCGTCGGAACTGTTGTCGGCCTTTTGGCAGCTGGCCGCTCAGCATCCGAAATCCTTGAGGCGTACCCGTATCTGGAATCTGAGGACATCGACCAATCTCTGGCCTACGCCGCGTGGCGGCTGGAGGAGCGGGAGGCGCCCCTCTCCGCGTCATGAGGCCGAGTCTGCTCGTCGATATGAACCTGTCGCCCCAATGGGTTCCCGTGCTCCAACAGTACGGCTGGCAGGCGATGCACTGGTCCGATGTCGGCGATCCAAGAGCCAGCGACAAGGAGATCATGGACTGGGCAGCCGCACAACAGCTCATTGTGTTCACTCACGACCTGGACTTTGGGACGATGCTGGCGCTCTCGCACGACAAAGGCCCGAGCGTCCTGCAAGTTCGCAATGAAGATGCGCTACCCCCGGCCATGGAAGGTCCAGTCATCGCAGCGCTTGAGCAACACGAGGCCGACTTGATCGCAGGAGCCTTGGTTGTGGTCGACACTCACCGAAGCCGCGTCCGGATCTTGCCGATTTGAGGCCGCCCTCCTCAACCCTCTCGTGAGATCGAACATCAAGAACCCGTTACGAACGGCCGCCCTGCACGCGCATCGTCGGCCAGCTCAGCGGTGCGCGGCGTGGTCGCCAGTGTTCTCGCCTTCAATGGGTCAGTTAGACTCGGGATGACTATCGAGTGATGGCACTGCTTGACCCTGCCTGGAAGGAACTGCGCATGGTTACCGCTGAACGAGCTTCGGCCGACCCGGTTGGATATGAGATCCCCGAACACCGCACGGTGACCCCGGGGGTTGAGGGCTGGACCCGCACGGCCCGGCCTGGCGACCCGAACAAATACTTCATGGTCTCGGCCGACTGCCACGTGCATGAGCCGGTCGACCTGTGGGAACGCCGCGTCGATGAGCAGTACCGGCACCGGCTCCCGCGCATCGAGGTTGACGAGGACGGCGTCCGCTGGCAGGTGACCGAAGGTCACCGCCCGACCAAGATCCGCGACCTCAAGCTGGCCGGCGAAGACCTGGTCCGCGACAAGCACGGCAACGCGTTCCCGGAAGAGCGCGTCCGCGACATGGACCGCGACGGTGTCGACGCAGAGATCATCTTCCCCAACAAGGGACTCTCAATGTGGGCGACGTCGGATCCGGTCTTCGCCAACGCCATGTGCCGCGCCTGGAACGACTGGGCCTGGGACACGTTCGGCGCCACCTACGACCGCTCGTCGCCGCTGGCCTCGGTCGCAACCGGCGACATTCCCGGTGCGATCACGGAGATCTACCGCTCGGCCGAGCGCGGCTTCCGCGGTTTCTCTTTCCCGGCCAAGCCGGTCTGGGGACCGACCGGCGAAGACTCCCGCAACTACAACCTGCCCGAGTTTGACCCGCTCTGGGCGGCGGTCGAGGAAACCGGCCTGCCGATCACGTTCCACGTCTCCACCGGACGCGACCCGCGCGGCGCGCGCGGCAACGGCGGCGCAGTGACGAACTATGTGTTCCACTCGTTGGCGATGACGATGGAACCGGTGATCAACATGTGCGCGTCGGGTGTCTTCCAGCGCTTCCCCGGTTTGCGAGCGGGAACGATCGAGGCCGGGATCGGCTGGATTCCGTGGGCGTTGACGGCGATGGACGAGGCGTACCACAAGCACCACATGTGGGCCTTCCCCAAGCTCGAGGGCCTGCCTTCGGACTACTACCGCGGACATTGTTTCGGTTCGTTCCAGGACGACGGTCCGGGCATCGACCTGGCCCGCAAGTATGACCTGATCGACAACCTGCTTTGGGCGAATGACTATCCGCACCATGAGGGTTCCTGGCCGCACTCAGCCGCGGCGATCGAGCGCACGATGGGCGATCTCACGGACGAGGCACGTGCCAAGATCCTGGGGTTGAACGCCGCCCGGTTGTTTAACTTCGAGGTGCCGGAGTCCAAGCGGTAACTGGCTGAATCCGCGATCATCGGAGTGCAGGTGTGTGTCATGTCCGTGCTCATACCTGTGTATACTCCGCGATTAGTACCGATATGCCGAACGAAGGCACGTAGCAGGCGTTGAAAGGAATGGCCATAGCTATGAGATTTCCAACACTGAAAGGGCGCAGGCTGACGAGCGCATTGCTCTTCGCCGGCGCCGCACTCATCGCTGGCGCAGTAATCGGCGCCTGTACATCCGACGAGGAAGATCAGCAGGCGCAGGCGCAGGACCAGCAGGTCCAGCAGATGCAACAACAGCAGGAGCAACCGCAGGCTGCTCAGCCTCAGCAGCAACAGCAGCAGCAACAGCAGGATCAGCCGGCGCAGGTCTCCGGCGAGCCGCGAGAAAACACGGTACAGCTGGTCAAGGACCGCGGTGTGCTCTTGTGCGGCGTTAAGCAAACGCAGCCGCTCTTCGGATTCCGCGAGCCGGATGGCACGGTCGTCGGCTTCGATGTTGACTTCTGTAAGGCGATCGCCGCTGCGATGGAAGTCGACCTCGAGCTGGTTGACGCCTCCGACGCCTCGACGCGCTTCGAGCTGCTCGCCAACGGCAACATCGACGTTCTGATCAGAACGACCACGATCACCGCGTCGCGCGACCGCGAACTCGCCGTCGACTTCGCACAGACCACGTTCTACACCGGTCAGGGATTCGCAGTCCACGCCGGCTCGGGCATTGGGTCCACCGCCGACATGGGCGGCGCTACGATCTGCGTCCAGTCCGGTACGACGACCGAGCAGAACCTCGCCGACCACTTCACCGACCTCGGCCTGAGCTACACGCCGCTGGGCGGTTCCGACCAGGAAACGCAGGACGCGTTCCTCGCCGGCCGCTGCGACGTCTGGACCGCCGACCAGTCCAACCTCGCATCCCGCATCGGCGTGCTCGACAACGCCAGCGACTTTGTCATCCTCGGTGAGCTGATCTCCAAGGAGCCGCTCGCTCCTGGCGTCCGCGACTACGACTCCGAGTGGAAAGACATCGTCAACTGGGTCGTTCACGGTCTGATCGGTGCTGAAGAGATGGGCATCACCCAGGCCAACGTCGCCGCTATGGCCTCGAACCCGCCGAACACCGCTATCGCGCGCTTGCTCGGCGTCTCCTTCGAGGGCGGTGAAGTCTCGACGCTTGGCTTCGAGTCGGTTGGCGCACAGTTCATCCAGCGCGCAATCGCTGAAGTCGGCAACTACGGCGAAATCTACGCCAACAACGTCGGCGACGCGGTACCGCGAGCCTGCTCGCTGAACGCCCTGGCCTCCGAGGACAAGAGCAACTGTCCTGTCGGCACCGGTGGCATCCTCTACGCGCTGCCGTACCGCTAAACCGGCAACACTCGGCACGTAGTGCAAAGGGGCCGTCCGAAAGGACGGCCCCTTTCCGATCCCGCAATTCGGAGACAATCCGGTGACGCCGGTGAGTTGAGCCATTCGATACGGCATCTCGGTTAACCTGTGGCGGAACCGCGCTTCGCCAAAAGTGGCGAAAACGTGAAGCGAACGGAACGGTATGTCGGCACAAGCGCCTACGTCGTCCACGCCTCCTGGAGGACCGACCGGATCCTCGACCGAGGTACCGCTGTTCTACCGGCGCGGGTTCCGCAATGTGCTCCAGCAGGCGATCTACGTCGCCGCCACGGCGATCGTCGCCTGGTATGTCTACACCTCGCTCGACCTACGCGAGTTCGGCTTCGGATTCCTCAGCGACCCGGCCGGCTTCGCCGTTGGCTCGCAGTGGCTGATTGACGTAGACGGCGTCACCAACTCACGTCTGACGATGTACCTCGTCGGCGTCTGGGCGTCGCTTCGCGCGGTACTGGTCGCGATCTTCCTCTCCACGATCGTCGGCGTCGTCGTCGGTGTTGCGCGGCTGTCGTCCAACTTCCTCGTCTCGAAGATGGCGATGCTCTTCGTCGAGATCTTCCGCAACACGCCGCTCCTGGTGCAGGTCGTGTTGTGGTACGCCATTCTGCTCGTCGGCGCGCCCATCATCCAGGACGTGGTCGAAGTCGGCGACTTCTTCTTCCTCTCCAACCGCGGCATCGCGATCCCCTGGCCGGTGCCATCGGGCGGCCTCTGGGGCGTCCCGGACTGGTTCGTCGGCGTCTGGGTGATCGCACTGATCCTGGCCGGACTCGTGGCGATGCGGATCCGCGCGGCCCGGCAGGAACTCGAGCGCGAGACCGGTCAGCCTCATTACGCCAACCGCTGGGCCTTCTCTGTCTTTGCCGGCGCGGCGCTAATCTCATTCCTGCTTCTCGGCGTTGTCGTCTCGATCGACCGTCCGATCATCGATGGAACCCAGTACGCCGAAGGCATGGTCATCAAGCCGGAGTTTGCGGCGCTGGTTCTGGGCTTGACGGCCTACACCGGCGCGTTCATCGCCGAGATCGTGCGCGCCAGCATCCAGGCGCTGCCGCGCGGGCAGACCGAGGCGGCCAACTCGATCGGACTCTCCGGCTATCAGCGGCTCTCGCTGATCATCCTGCCGCAGGCGCTGCGTCAGATGATCCCCTCCGTCACCAACCAGTACCTCAACGTGAACAAGAACTCATCGCTGGCCTACGCGGTGCTGTACGACGACCTGTTCCGGGTCGCCACGGTGGTGCAGAACAAGGCCGG
>JAPOYW010000182.1 GCA_026706425.1 Gammaproteobacteria bacterium | reverse complement strand
CATGGTGATCTACCTGCTGACGGCGTTCCTGCTCGGCAGCTTCGGCAACTACCTGGTGCCGCTGATGCTGGGCGCCCGGGACATGGTGTTCCCGTTCGTCAACATGATCAGCTACCACGTCTACCTCGCGAGCGTGATCATCCTGATGCTGGGCTACATGCCGTTCATGGGGGGGCCGACAGGCGCAGGCTGGACGCTGTACCCGCCCCAGGCCATATTGAGCGGCACGCCAGGGGCCGACTGGGGCATCCTGACCATGCTGGCGTCGCTGGCGGTGTTCATCGTCGCCTTCACCATGGGCGGCCTCAACTACATCACCACGATCCTGCAGGCGCGTACCCGGGGCATGACGATGATGCGCATGCCGCTGTCCATCTGGGGCATCGGCATGGCGACGGTCTTGGGCCTCCTGGCATTCCCGGCCCTGTTCGTCAGCGCGATCATGATGACGCTGGACAACGTGATCGGCACCAGTTTCTTCATGCCGGCGATCAACTCCGCCTTCGACGCGGGCGAGGACTACCAGGGCGGCAGCCCGCTGCTGTTCCAGCATCTGTTCTGGTTCTTCGGCCACCCGGAGGTCTACATCGTCGCGCTTCCGGCGTTCGGCGTCGTCTCCGACCTCATCTCGGTGCACGCCCGCAAGAACATCTTCGGCTACCGGCTGATGGTCTGGGCCATCGTCGCCATCGGCGGACTGTCGTTCATCGTCTGGGCGCACCACATGTACGTCGCCGGGATGCACCCCTACTTCGGGTTCTTCTTCGCCACCACGACCCTCATCATCGCGGTGCCGACCGCCATCAAGGTGTACAACTGGACCCTCACGCTGTGGCGGGCCAACATCCGCTTCACGGTGCCGATGCTGTTCGCCATCGCCTTCGTGCTCACCTTCGTGGTCGGCGGACTCACCGGGCTCTTCCTGGGCAACGTGATCGTCGACGTGCCCCTGTCGGACACCTACTTCGTGGTCGCCCACTTCCACATGGTGATGGGCGTCGCGCCGATTCTCGTGATCTTCGGCGGCATCTACCACTGGTACCCGAAGATCACCGGGCGGATGCTCAACGACACCATCGGCCGGATCCACTTCTGGATCACCTTCATCGGCACCTACGCCATCTACTTCCCGATGCACTTCCTGGCGATTCCCCGGCGCTACTACGAGTACAACGTCGGCGAGTCGGCGATCCTGACGGACAGCATGGACATCCTGAACCAGAGCATCACGATCACCGCCTACATCGTGGGCATCGCGCAGTTCCTGTTCATCTACAACCTGGTGGTCAGCTACCGGGGCGGCAGGGAGGCGGGCGACAACCCCTGGGAGGCGAACAGCCTGGAGTGGCGCACGCCGCAGACGCCGCCGGTACACGGCAACTGGGGCGAGAGGCTTCCGACCGTCCATCGCTGGGCGTACGACTACAGCGTGCCGGGCGAGGAGAAGGACTTCATCCCGCAGGACGTACCGCGCAAGGCGCAAGCCTAGGGCGTCTCGCGAGTACGCGAGCCGTGCGCAGAAACAGGAGTTAAGGAACGTACATGGCCGAAGCAGCGGCGGAATCCACCGGCCTGGCGTCGATCACCAAGGACTGGTCCTCGGACATCACCACCTTCAAGGGCGTGCCCTGGGGGAAGGCGATGATGTGGATCTTCCTCCTCTCGGACACGTTCATCTTCTCGATCTTTCTAACGAGCTACATGACGGTCCGGGCGACCACCGCGGAGGCGTGGCCGAACCCCAGCGAGGTGTTCTCGCTCACCATGTTCGGCACCACCGTGCCGCTGCTGCTCATCGCCATCATGACCTTCGACCTCATCACGTCGAGCGGCACCATGGCGCTGGCGGTCAACTACGGCTACCGGCGGGACAAGAAGAAGGCCGTTATTTTCATGCTCGCCACGGCGTTCTTCGGCGCGGTGTTCGTCGGCATGCAGGCTTTCGAGTGGACCAAGCTGATCTCCGAAGGCGTGAGGCCCTGGGAAAATCCGTGGGGCGCACCGCAGTTCGGTTCCTGCTTCTTCATGATCACGGGCTTCCACGGCCTGCACGTGTCGGCCGGCGTGGTGTACCTCATCATCATTTCGTACCGCGTCTGGCGGGGCTACTACGACGACACCAACTTCGAGATCGTCGAGATCACCGGTCTCTACTGGCACTTCGTCGACCTCGTCTGGGTGTTCATCTTCGCGTTCTTCTATCTTTGGTAGGTTGAGGTAAGTCACGTGTCATCGGACGTCGGCCAGCAGCATCCGCTCGCCCTGTATTTCTGGATCTGGGGACTGTTGTTCGTCATCAGCGCGGGCTCCTACCTCATCGACTTCTTCCAGGTCGGCTACGACGTCGGCACCATGGAACTGCGCTGGGCGCTGATCCTCGTCTTCATGTTTCTGAAGGCCGGCTACATCGTCGCCGTTTTCATGCACTTGAAGTGGGAGCGGCTGGCTCTGATCTATGCCTTGCTCCTACCGCCGGGCGTGCTCATGGTGCTCGTCGGGCTGATGGCCTGGGAGGCCGACTACACCTGGCTCACGCGAGTCGTGTACTTCGGTGCGGAAGTGGCCCCACAACCGGCACCGGTGGAACACGTCATCCACTAGCGTTGCATACGCGTCGTCGTCAATAGTTCGACGGAAGGCGGTTGGACAGGCGAACCGCACCAGATGAGACTCCTGAAGCTCGAAGCCAGCAACTACCGGAGCCTGCATCAGGGGTCTATCGAGCTCGGCGACCTCAACCTGTTCATTGGTGCCAATGCGGCGGGCAAGAGTACGGTACTCGACGCGTTGCGGTTCTTGCACGACGGGGTCCAGGCGCGAGACTTCCATGGTCCGGTCTACACGCGCGGCGGCATCATCAATCTCGCCTGGAAGGGAGACGAAGCCGATTCCATAGGACTTGGTGTTCACCTCCATGACGGTCACCAAACCTTTGAGTGGTCCATACGCCTCGTCAGAGAAGGTTACGACTTCCACGTCGAAGAACACGTACACGAGCTTCAGGACGGCAGGCCCCCGTCGACTCTGCTGACTGCGAATGGTGGCGGCGGCTGGTGGTGGTCCGGCGAGCAAGGCAGGGTCGACCTAAAACAAGCAGAGACCACATGCGCCTTGGCTGCGGCGGCGGCGGATGCATCTTTCCCCGCCCGATCCATTGCCGAGTTCGTTGCGCGATGGGGATTCTTCGATCCCAATCCGTTCCTTCTGCGCCGAGACTGGACGGGATTGGACTCGACGCAGTTCGATCCCTACGGCCGGAATCTGGGTGCGACTCTGTATGGGCTGCACCGCTCTTCGCCCGAGGTTCTCAAACGAATCGTCGAGGCAACGCGCGCGATCGTAGGACTACCCGCCGAAATCGAACCGCGCGAGTCCGATGACCGGTTCTTCTTCGTCCAGCGCGAACCCGGCCTACAGTACCCGGTCCATCAGATGGGTGCTTCAAGCGGAACCTTGGGCATCATGGCGTTGATGACGGCCCTGCTCGCGGAGCCCAATGCCAACTTGATCGGCATCGAGGAACCGGAGAACTACGTCCATCCGTCGGCCCTGTCGGCCTTCGTCGAACACCTCAACGACGCACGCGACCGCGTCCAGTTCATGGTGACAACCCATTCCCCGCTGTTGCTCGACTACCTAGATGAACCGGCCACCGTAAGAGTGGTGCGAAGGCAGGACGAAGGTACGACGGTTGACGAAGCGACCGACGCCGAGAGTATACGGTCCGCCTTGGATGCCTCGGGGTTTACGCTCGGGCAGTTCTACGAGAGCAAGGGGTTCGGGGCCAACTGAGTGAACAAACACGTGGTTGTCGCTAGTGTGCCGTCTCGGATTTGGCGTGACATATGGTCACAATGCACCGCCTACGCGAAAACAGCCTAAGTGCTTGTTTATAGGACGGCACATCCTCCATTTGCCGGCCGTCGTCCAAGCGACAACGCCGTTCGATTCGTCACCCTAATTCGGAGACCGCACACTAGGGCTCGTACGTTGCGTCGCCTATGGGTTCAAATCTCGGGCGATGGGTCCAGCTCACAGACTACGGAAAAAAGAGGAACAGCTCGTGGATCTTCGGGTTCAGCAACTGCATCGAAGGATGGCCCGACGAGTAGATGTCGCTGCCCAATACCCGCCGCTCTGCGCGCCAGAGCGCCGCATCGTCGCCTAGATCACCCGTCGACAGCCGGGCACCTAGCCAGCACGTCGCATCTCGTGGCTGCTCCAAACGACCGCCTTCCCACGAGGCGACCGTGCCGCCGTAGTCCCAAGCGAAACCCGCCAACCTAAACGGGCGTCGGTTGATTCGCTCGATCGAGCGAAGATCAAGGCCGATCTTGAGCCCGGCCGGGGTCTCCCACGAACCTAGCTCTTCCCGGGTTCGAACGATCCGGGGGCCTTCGCCGAGTTTCGGATCCTTCCACAAGACTTCGACCTCGTCCTCGGTGTCGGGGAAGATCACCGTTCCGGTTTCGTAACCCTCCTCGCCGGCATGGACCTGCTTCGTGACCACATTCTCCTCGCCGAACTCGGCTACGAGGCTTGCCGGCGTGGTCTGCGGCCCGAAGACTGCTCCACACTCGAAGACACGACCATCTTGCTGATAGCCCGATGGCGTGCCAGAGACGGCCAAGAACGACAGAGTCGAGACGGTTACGAGCGTCCTCGGGTAGGACATGATGCTGTTGCGAAGCCCGCCGCTCGATTTCCGATCTATTTCTGGAACAGGGCTGCAGCGCATGCCTACGCTCGCTCTGGGGGCGGTGCCGCGAACTGGTTGATCCAGTGCGTCTTCGCCGGCGTCGTGCTGCCGGACAAATGCATGGCGCGGGCAATCTCGTAGACGGTCAAACCGGCGCGGCTCAGCAGCGATCCTACCTCGGCCATCCGCAGCCGGGCCAAGAACTGTTCCACGACACGTGCTTCGACCGGCGTAAGATCCTCGGCGCTCAGGAGGCGGCGCAGCCCGCGACCGTCCGGCCGTGGACGGCAACCCGCCAGATGGTCGGCGGCGAGCGTGTCCAGATATCCGCAGGGATCAGCACACGGAGTCCGGTAACGAGCGTTGTCGTGGTCGAACCACGCCAGAGGCATCGGCGGCATCCGGACCGCTTCCTCCGGCCGTCGCCCGCCCACGAAGTGCGTGGGCGGCTTGCCGGGGCCACCAATCAGCGAACCATGCTCGCCCAACCCCAGGGTGCGCGGGTCGATGCCTCGTTCACGGGCTTGCTCCACCCTTCGACGTTCAAAGGCGGCGATGCGCTCCTCCACGCTCGGCACATGGTCGCCGGCGCGTGGCGGGGCATGGTACGCGCGCCCGACGGCTTCGAAATCGATCATCGGCGCGTTCGCCGCCTCCAATCGTCAACATCGAACAACCGGCCAGCTCGTCTTGCGAGGTCGCGCACCAGACTCGGATAGGTGGGCTCGCGGATCGGTTCGCTGATCGATCGATTGCGCGGTAGCGCTCGTAGTTCACTCGCGATCATGGCCTTCTCCTCGACCGTGATGGAGGCGAGAACACGACGCAGCCCTTCCTGGTCGCGCTCAGCGGCGACGAGCAGGTCGTAGAGATCCCGGTCCGCGAATACGCCGTTGTCCACCTTGTTGTCGTGGCCACCCGCGCGAGCACAATGCCAGGGTTTCCCGCGATGGCGACCTCGGGAGCAGTCATGTGATTCCGGTGCGCGTCGACGGCTAGTGAATGAACCTGCCATTGTCGCCACGCCGTGTCAACCGCGCTCCTGAAGGGCCCACCCAGCCTCACAGGGAGTGGGCGAAGTCGCCAAAGCGCGTAAGCCTTTGGCCCGCAAACAACCCGTATGCGCGGTAACGCGCCAATATCCGCTCATGGCGGCAATCCACACTGTGTCAGTCCCGCTGTCGGCTCTGGGCGCCTTCGCGCGGTTGGTCCGACAGGAGGTCGACGCTACGGCTCGTCGGACGTGGCCCGTTCTCTTGCTGGGGCTCGTCAATTTGCTTGCCGGGCTTGCCTTCTACGCCGGCGACTGGCTGCCCACCTTCGCGGCTCTGGATGTGATCTACGCCAACTTCGCGTGCGCCCTATGGGTGGCAGTGGTCTACGCGGGAGCACAACGTCCGCTGGACACTTGTGGCATGGGAATCGCGGGGAAGCCGTCCGCGCTGGCCATCGTCGTCGCGACAATGCTGACCCTCGCGGGTCTCGCCGCCGTCGCTGGCCAGATATGGCATGGAGACGCGCCGCTGGAGTGGCCCCTCTTCGCCGCCGGTCTGTATGCCAACCTTGGCTGGAGCGCATTGCATCTCGCAATGCTCGCGGTAGCCGTGCATGCAACTACCGGGCGCACCTGGCTGTCCGTGGCCGCCACAGGCTTCCTGTGGACCGCCACGAACGTCGTGTTCGAACACCCTTTGCTGAGATTCGGCGCGCCGATCAGTCCAGCGTCCGGGATGAACGGCTTCGGTCCATTTCTCGCGCCCCAGGTCGCATTGGGTATCCACTGGACCGGGTTCTGCATCGTTCTGCTCGCCCTCGGTCATCTGGCGGCAGGGCGTCGTTCCGACGGCATCGCACTCGGACCGAACGCCTTCGCGTTCGTTTGGGCAGCGGCGGTCGCATGGGTCGTGAGCGGTGGGTGGATCCTTTTCCAAGCGGGCACCGCTCAAGACACGGCTGCGCTAGCCCCCACCGTGGCGCCGGAACAACCGCAGCCCGTCTATTCGCGCCTGGCTCTCGATATCGTGATCAATCCTCTCGAGCGACTCATGGTGAGCCGGGGCACGGCCATCGCGGTCAACCGTCTCGGTGTGGCGATCCCGGAACTACACTTCGGCATCCCGCGATCATTGCAGGTGGTCGCCTTGGCCATGACGGGTGAATTCGTGGGCAACAACGAGAATACCGGGTGTCACCACTATCGCTTGAACCGTCCTCTGGAGCCCAAGGAGACAATCAAGATCGAGTTCGAGGCGAAGTGGGTCGCCAAAGGCTTTGCGAACGACCCCACATCTCTCCGCCTGCTCGAGAACGGTACCTTCGTCAGCACCGCGCACGTCGTACCCGCTCTCGGCTGCTCGACCACGACACATCCGTTCCGGTCTGCCCCGCCGGTTGCCTTCCGCGCCCGGATCGGCACGTCACTGGACCAGATCGCGGTGACCGCAGGCGTCCTGGTCCGCGCTTGGAAGGAGAACGGCTGGAGTTTTTTCGAGTACGAATCCCAGGGGCCGATCCCGCCGCTCACGACGGTTCATTCCGGTCACTACGCAATCCGCCGCATCGAGGCGCAAGAGGGCTCGATCGAGGTCTACTACCACCCGCCGCACGAGGGTCGCGTCGGTCACATGATCGAGGCCGGACGCACGGCCTTGGCACGCCAGTCCACGCTGTCACCGGGTGCCATGCCCGTGATAGGGGTTTTCTAAGTGCCCGACTACCGACCGTTCCACCGTCTCGGATTCCTTGGCATCTACGCGGCAGAAACG
>JAPOYW010000388.1 GCA_026706425.1 Gammaproteobacteria bacterium | reverse complement strand
GGAGGCACACAATCATGTTGGCCGTCATCTCCCCCGCCAAATCCCTCGATTTCGAGACCCGTCCGACAACGCGCAAGTCCACGCTGCCCGATTTCGTCGACGACGCGGCGATTCTCATCAAGGATCTCGTCAAGCTCGCGCCGGGAGAAGTCTCGGACCTCATGGGCATCAGCCAGAAGCTCGGCGAACTGAACTGCAATCGATACAACGAATGGAGCAGGGACGCGAACGGCGGCAAGCAGGCGGCGCTCGCCTTCACCGGTGACGTCTACATGAGTCTTGGCGCTTGGGACTTCACCGAACGGGAGTTGACCTCGCTGCAGCGCCGGGTGCGCATCCTGTCCGGCTTGTACGGCTTGTTGAGACCGCTGGACAAGATTCATCCCTACCGGCTGGAAATGGGCACAGCCTTTGCCAACAAGCGGGGTCCGGACCTCTACTCGTTCTGGGGGCAGAAGGTCACCGATACGCTTAACAGCGAACTCGAGGGCCACCGCAACAAGACCTTGGTCAACCTGGCGTCCAACGAGTACTGGCGCGTTGTGGACAGCGACCGACTCCAGGCACGGGTGCTGGATACAAGGTTCCTCGACACCAAGAACGGCGAGGTGAAGTTCATCAGCTTCTTCGCGAAGAAAGCCCGCGGCCTGATGGCGGCCTATATCGCCAAGAACAACGTCGAGACGGTCAAGGCGTTGAAGGAATTCGACTACGAAGGCTACCGGTACAGCGACGAGCGTTCGAGTTCAGACGAACTGGTGTACGTGCGCGCGGAACGCGGCTGACCAAGGATCGGAAATCTGCGGGACGCCACAAGGGCTTCCCGGACGGGTCGTATCTAGGACGCTGGCTTGTAGGGCGTCGCCTCCACCTGGATCAGATCGCCAAGCTGCGCCTTGCGCAGCTTGACCTTGCTGCGCTTGCTCGCCCCGATATTCAGCAGTTGCACGCCGAACGCAAACGCCATCGAGAAGTAGATGTAGCCCTTCGGCACGTGGATGTCGAGGCCCTCGGTGACCAGCGCGAAGCCGATCAGCACGAGGAAGGCGAGCGCGAGCATCTTGACCGTCGGGTTTCCTTCCACGAACGCACTCACCGGGCCCGCCGCAACCATCATCACGATCACCGCCACCACGATGGCGGCGACCATCACCGGCAGGTCGTCCACCAATCCCACCGCCGTGATCACCGAGTCGAGGGAGAACACGACGTCGATCAGGGCGATCTGGACGAGCACCCCGACGAAACCCGCGGAGCGTACCTGTCGCGAGGTGGTCTCCTCGATCTCCAGCGAGTTGTGAATCTCCCGCGTTGCCTTGGCGATCAGGAACGCGCCACCGCCGAGCAGGATGAGATCGCGCCCCGAGATGCCTTCCCCGAACACCGTGAAGAGGTCGCTCGTCAAACCCATCATCCAGGACAGCGACAGCAGCAAACCGATGCGCATGCCCATGGCGAGCAGCAATCCGATGGTCCGGGCTTTGGGTCGCTGCCTCTCCGGCAATCTGCCGGTGAGCACGCTGATGAAGACGATGTTGTCGATGCCCAGTACGATCTCCAGCGCCGCGAGGGTCGCAAACGCCAGCCAGATCTCGGGATTGGCCAGGTATTCCACGGATGTTCCCCGATGGTGGGTGACGACTCATTGAAACACGATCACTTGGCGGCGTGGCTCCGAGCGATTGCGGGTATCATCGGGCGCGTTCGCAACGACTCAAGAACAGAACGATGTCAGTACCGACCGACGAAACCGCCCAGACCATCGAAGCTGCCGTTTTCAGACGCTTGGTCCAGCACCTCGACGAGAACAAGGAGGTCCAGAACATCGACCTCATGAATCTCGCCGGTTTCTGCCGCAACTGCCTGTCCAAGTGGTACGTCGCGGCCGCCGAAGAAGAGGGCGTGGACGTCGACTACGAGGCCGCCCGGGAACGGGTCTACGGAATGCCCTACGGCAAGTGGAAGGCCCGCTACCAGGCAGAAGCAAGTCCCGAGCAGTTGGCGGCGTTCGGCGAAAAGCGCACGTAGGCCTGTCCCGTCAATGCGCGGTCCACAGGGTCGGCCGGTTCGCGAGCGTTGCCTGCGCGGCGGCCACTCGGGCCACGGGCACCCGTAGCGGCGAACAACTGACGTAGTCGAGTCCGGCCTTTTCGCAGAACGCGATGGAGGCCGGATCGCCGCCGTGTTCGCCGCAGATTCCGATCTTCAGGTCCCGGCGCGTCGAACGTCCCAACCGAACGGCCTCGGTGACGAGGCGGCCGACCCCGGACTCGTCGATACGGGCGAAGGGATTGGCGGCGTAGATCTCCTTCTCCACATAGCGGTCGAAGAACCCGCCCATGTCGTCGCGCGACAGGCCCAGGGTCATCTGCGTGAGGTCGTTGGTGCCGAAGCTGAAGAACTCCGCCTCCCGGGCAATTTCGTCCGCCGTTAGCGCGGCTCGGGGCACCTCGATCATCGTGCCCACCTGGTAGTCGACCTTCGTGCCGGTGCGTTCGGCCACTTCTGCGGCAACCCGGTGAATGATCGCCACCTGGTCCGCCAACTCCTCGCGGAAACCCACCAGCGGCACCATGATCTCCGGCCGAACCGGCGTTCCTTCGCCTTTCGCCGCGATGGCTGCCTCGAAGATCGCCCGGGCCTGCGTTTCCGTGATCTCCGGGTAGAGGATGCCCAGCCGGCAGCCGCGCCAGCCGAGCATTGGATTCACCTCTGTGAGGTTGCGCACGCGTTCCTCGACGAGGCTCGCCGGCACCCCGAGCTTGGTTGCCAGGGCGCGGCGAACCTCGGGTTCCGCAGGCAGGAATTCGTGCAGCGGGGGGTCGAGCAGGCGGATCGTGACCGGTCGCCCGGCCATTGCGACGAACAGATCCGCGAAATCGTCGCGCTGGTAGGGAAGCAGCTTGGCAAGTGCCGTGCGGCGTTCCGCCTCGTCGGCAGCGAGGATCATCTGCCGCATCGCGTCGATGCGGTCCGCCTCGAAGAACATGTGCTCCGTCCGGCACAAGCCGATTCCCTCGGCACCGTAGCGGATCGCGTCCCGCGCCATGGCGGGGGTATCCGCATTGGCGCGCACGGCGATGCGTCGGTGGGCATCCGCCCAAGACATGACCGTCCGGTAGAGCCGATACCAGGTGCTGTCCTCCGGATTCAGGTCGCCATTTAGGACGCGGCGCACTTCCGAAGGCGAAGTGGCGATCTCTCCCGCATACACCGTGCCGGTGGTCCCGTCGAGCGAAATGGCATCGCCGGCTCGAAGCACACGGCCCGCCGTGGTCAAGGTTCCTTCGTCATAGTCGATGACGATGTCCGATGCACCGCAGACGCATACCTTGCCGAGCTGGCGTGCCACCAGTGCGGCGTGGGACGAGACGCCGCCGCGTGTGGTCAGGATGCCTTCCGCAGCGAGCATGCCCTTCAAGTCCTCGGGGCTGGTCTTCGTTCGGCAAAGGATCAGCCGCTCGCCCTGGCTCGCAAGCCCGTCGGCATCATCCGGCGTGAACACGATCCGGCCGCTGGCGGCGCCCGGGCCGGCCGGCAAGCCCCTGGCAACCGGTGATGCCTTGCCAAGAGCACGCGTCTCGAACGTCGGCGCCAGCAGCGAGTCGATGGAGTCCGCCGGGATCCGCGTGAGCGCCGCGGCTTCGTCGAGCAAGCCCTCGGCGTGCATTCCCACGGCGATGCGCACCGCGGCCAAACCGGTGCGCTTGCCGCTTCGGGTCTGCAGGAGGTAGAGCCGCTCGTCGTCGATGGTGAACTCGAAATCCTGCATGTCGTGGAAGTGCCCTTCCAAGGTGTCCCGAACGAGCTCTAGTTCCCGGTAGATCCGAGGCATGTCCGCGGCGAGTTCCACAATGGGTTGGGGCGTGCGGGCACCGGCGACCACGTCCTCGCCTTGGGCGTTCAGGAGGTATTCGCCGTAGAGGGTCTTCTCCCCGTTGGCCGGATCCCGGGTAAAGGCGACGCCGGTGGCGCTGTTGCCGCGGCGGTTGCCGAACACCATGGCCTGGACGCTGCCGGCAGTTCCCCATGAGCGTGGGATGCCGTAGCGCTGGCGGTAGAGGACCGCGCGGTCGTTGGTCCACGACCCGAACACGGCGCCGATTGCACCCCAGAGCTGCTCGTCTACGTTTTCCGGGAACGGCGTGCCGAGCCGGTCAACGACGAGGTCCTTGTAGCCGGCGACCAACCGGGCGAGCAACTGCGCATCGAGATCCGCGTCCTGGTCCGCGCCCGCTTCCCGTTTCAGGGCGGCGAGCATTTCCTCGAACGGATCCGGTGCGGACTCGGACTCGGGGCCCACCCCGAGCACGACACCCGCGTACATGTGAATGAACCGGCGGTAGCAGTCGAGGGCGAAACGCGCGTCACCGGTTGTCGAAGCCAGGCCTTGCACGGTCTCGTCGTTGAGGCCGAGGTTCAGGATGGTGTCCATCATCCCCGGCATCGACTCCCTGGCACCGGACCGCACGGAGACCAGGAGCGGGTCCGCGGGGTCGCCGAAGCGCTTGCCCCGGGCCCTCTCCAAGACAGCCAACTGCTCGCCGAGGGCATCTGCGAATCCGGGCGGGTAGTCCCCATCGTGCTGGTAGTGCCAGGCGCAGACATCCGTGGAGATGGTGAAACCCGGCGGCACGGGTAGTCCGATGCGGGCCATCTCGGCGAGGTTGGCGCCTTTGCCGCCGAGCAGGTTCCGCATGCTCACGTCCCCGTCGGTACGCGCGCCGAACGCGAACACGTACTGGGTTGGCTCGCTCGCCATGCTTCCTTCGATCCGTGAACGGATTTACCGTACCACGATCCCAACGAATGGTCCTTTTCGGGTATCTTTTCGTCGCCGCCTGTGCAGTTTCGGCGGTCCCGTGCCGCACCCCGCAAGACGACACCGTAGGAGTTTGCCCGTGCCTAGTTTCAGCTACAACGGAACCATCACCCTGTCATCGTCGGTCAAGGATCTCGACGCATCCATCGCCTGGTTCAGGGACGTCCTCGGTTTCGAGGAGATATTCAAGGTGGCCGAAGCCGGCTGGGCCGAGGTCTCAACGCCCGCCGACGGCGTCAGCATCGGCCTGGACCAGACCGACGCGGACGTGGAAGGCTCCGGCGGTTCGATTCCCGTGTTCGGTGTCGTGGACATCGATGCCGCACGGTCCGAACTCGAAGGCAAGGGCGTTCAGTTCGCAGGCGAAACCGTCGAGTTGCCCGGCATGGTCAAGCTCGCGACGTTCTTCGACCCCGACGGCAACCGCTACATGTTCGCCCAGTCGCTGGTCGAGGGGGGACCTTGAAGGTCGCTCCTAGCGCACGTTCCTACGCGCTCCTCCAAATCGTTCGCGTCGACTAGCGATCCACAGCACGACTAACAGACCAGCCGAATATAGGAGTGCGACACCGACGACGACCTTTCTAAGCGCTTAGCCCGCCAAGACGACTGTACCGTGTCAAATTACCGGTATGGGCGAGGGGTGAGAGCCAGATGCAGACGCTGTGCAGAACAACGCCGAGGCGGTGAGGGGAGACGTCAGACCGAGCCACGGGATGTTTGCGTTGAGAAGGGGTCCACGCCGCAAATGGCCCCCAGAGTGACGAGTTAGGGAGTTGGCGCGTAGCCTCCTGCGACTCCCTTTGCGAATACGCTGACCGCGTCGTGGGCATGAAGGCTTTCGTGGTGTTCGATCCGGACATGGAAGTCGAGCACCGAGGAATTGCGGTCGAGCACGGACTTCAGGCGACGCCCGGCGTCCTCGCAGAACATGAGGTTGGCGGCGTTCAGGCGCGCGAACTCCTGTTCGTCTTCCCGTTTGACCGCAGTTTGAACCGGCGTCGACAACGCGTTCTCCACGTCGGAGACCAAGGCGGTTACCGGAAACGTCGGCAACGTGTCGTCGAGTCGTAGCCGGGCCCGGGCAATGCTGCGCTGCCCGTGCGGCGTACCGGCGATCGCGTCCTCCGTGCCCAGCCAGGCCCTGACGTCGGCCGCCGCGACGGGGCCGTTGTCCCCGAAGTCGCGCTCGAACTGCTCCTGGATGAGTTGCCGGGCGAGTGCCGCCGACGCCGGACAGGTGCTTGAGTACCACACCCCCAGGTCCGTTTCGATGCGCATCTCGCCGTTGATCGACGAGCCCCGTATGGCCACCGGGTAGCTGTTCCATCCCGAGTTGTCCGACACCAGCGAGCGCCGGCGCAGGAAATAGTCGAACGCGAACTCGATGAACGCATGGCCCGAGAGATCCCGATGGGATACAAGCATCGACTTCAAGAGCAGCTTGAGTCCGGCCGGGGTCAGGGGTCGCGTCGCGGCATGCTCGTCCAGAATGAGGTATAGGCGGGACATGTGAATGCCCTTGGCCCCGGCATTGGCGAGATCAACGTACAACTGAACCCGCGCTTCCACGCGGTGCACGTCCTCCCCGTCGCGGATGTCGATGGGTTGGCGAATATCGCCCATGCCGACCCAGTCGAGCGTCCCCGTCTGCTGGACACCTCGGCTCGCGACATCGGGTAGGCGGGATTCTCTCAACTTGCTACTACTCCTCGAAAACAAACGACCGCCCCGACCCTAGCCGCTAAATCCAATGGGCAGTCTATCACCCGCCTTCACGCAGGGTTTCCCGCTCCTCGGGGCTGAGTTCGCGCGCTTCCTCTGCGATCAGGACGGGGATGCCGTCGGCGATCGCATACGCCAGACCGCTCGCCGAACACCACAGCTCCTCGCTCTGGGACCGGTAGACGAGCGGTGCCTTGCTGACCGGACAGACTAGCAACTCGAGGAGCTTGCGATTGAACATTCTCGGTCCTCAGAACAGGTCTTCGAGCACGATGGTCTCCTCCCGGTCGGGACCGGTGGAGATGACGGCGATGGGCGCGCCGACGGTCTCCTCGATGCGCTCGATGTAGGCCCGCGCGGCACCCGGGAGTTCGGCTAGCGAGCGTGCGCCAGCGGTTGACTCGCGCCAACCCGGCAGATCTTCATAGACGGGCCTGATCTCCGAGTAGAACTCGCTGTCGAACCGCGGTCGCGCCGGCGTTCCCGTCGAGTCCTGGTAGCCGACGCAAATCCGGATGGTGTCGAGACCATCGAGCACATCGAGCTTCGACAGGCACAGTCCCGACAGGCTGTTGATCTGCACGACCTGCCGGATGGCGACGGCGTCGAACCAGCCGCACCGGCGCGGCCGCCCCGTGGTTGCGCCGAACTCGTTGCCCCGTGTGGCGAGACGTCCCCCCACGTCGTCGAAGAGTTCCGTCGGAAACGGCCCCGATCCGACGCGTGTCGCGTAGGCCTTGGTCGTGCCGAGAATGTAGTCCAGGAACCGCGGGCCGAATCCGCTGCCGACGGCGGCACCGCCCACCGTCGTGTTGGAGGATGTCACGAACGGATAGGTACCGAGGTCGATGTCGAGCAACGTTCCCTGGGCCCCTTCGAACAGGATGTTCGCGCCGGCGTCCCGGAGGTCGTGAAGTATCGGGCCGACGTCGTCCACCATGGGCA
>JAPOYW010000455.1 GCA_026706425.1 Gammaproteobacteria bacterium | reverse complement strand
GGCGGCTTGATGGCTCTCGGCACCGGCCTGATTCACGCAGCCGAAGACGCACAGCGCGAGTTGGACCAGGTACTCACGCGTTTGAATGCGCTCGACACCTGGCTCGATGAAGCCGGTGAACGCATCGCCAAGGGCCAACGCGAAGTCGCCGCGGCCGATCGGCGCGTCGCGGCTGCCCAGGTGCGAGTGCGCGAACTGGATTCCAAGATGGAGGAGAGCCGTGCCGAACTCGAGAGTCTCGCCATCGAACGGGAACGGTTGCAAAAAACCCGTCGTCGACAGGCCGGGAAGGTTGCGGATCACCTGCGCGACGCATGGCGATCCAAGGAACGCGATCCGTTGCAGGCGTTGCTCAACCTGGAGGAGCTGCGGACGTTCGAGAAGATGGTTCGCTATCACGCCGCCTTCGCGAGGGCACGCGCGGTCCTAGTGGACGAGTTGCGCCAAACCCTCGCGGAACTTGAGCGGAACCAGCGCGAACAGGACCGGGAACGGGTCTCCCTGGAAACGTCGCGCGAGTCGGTCGATGCCGACCGGGCTCGGTTGATCGGCGATCGCGGCAAGCGCCAAAGCGTCGTCAGCAAGCTGAACGCGGAACTGGCGAAGAGAACACGAGAGCGGGATCGACTGGCCCGCGACCGCAGCCGCCTTGAGTCGTTGATTGCCGAACTCGCCCGTGCAAGCCCTCCGGCGCAAGCCGCGCTCGACGTTGTCGTCGGCGGGGGCGGTTTGGCTTGGCCCGTGCAGGGGCGGCTTGTTCGACGGTTCGGCGAACCCCGCGCCGGGGGGCGACTGCGTTGGCAGGGTGTGATGTTCGAGGCGCCGGCGGGGAGCGAAGTTCGGGCCGTCGCTCACGGACTCGTCGTCTTTGCGGATTGGCTGCGCGGCTTCGGGATGTTGGCGATCGTCGACCACGGCGACGGCTGGATGTCGCTCTACGGTTCGGTCGACGCCATCTACAAGCGTCGCGGTGACCCGGTCGAGGTGGACGAAGTGATCGCAACGGTGGGCCAGAGCGGCGGCGAAACGGAGGTCGGCTTGTATTTCGAGATGCGGCACAACGAAGTGCCGAAGGACCCGCTGGCCTGGCTCCGATCCGATTCGCGGAAACGGCAGACCCGGTGAACGTCCTCGGGGCGCTGTTTCCGGGCATCTGCCTGCTTTGTCGACGCCGCTCCCGGCGTGACTTGGATCTCTGCCGGGAGTGCGAGGCCGCGCTTGAACGCAACGAACGCGCCTGTCCGGTGTGCGCCGAACCCTCGCCGCCAGGAACACCGGCGGGGGAGATCTGCGGATCCTGCATCGTGGCCCCGCCTCCGTGGGCGGTGACGGTGGCACCGTTCACCTACTCGCCGCCGCTCAGCCGCGTGGTCGAGGGGCTGAAATCCGGCAACGGGCTGCGCGAAGCGCGTATCCTCGGCGGCATCCTCGCGCCGGCGATACGGGCGCGCTATCGCGGCCTGGTTTTGCCGGACGCACTGATCCCCATGCCCTTGTCGCGCCGTCGGCGCCGCCAACGGGGCTATAACCAGGCGGAGTTGCTCGCGTCCGTGATCTGTCGAGGAATCGATCGGCCGGTTCTGAGAGGCACCCTGATCCGTACCCGTCATGCCCCGCCTCAGCGCACGCTGCCGCGAAGTGCGCGATTGCGCAACGTGCGTGGTGCTTTCGACGTCCGCCGAACGCTACGGGAACGTGTCTTCGCAAGAACGGTCGACGCCATGCCGAAACGCATTGCGCTCATAGACGACGTGACGACGACGGGCGCCACGGTGCGTTCTGCGAGCGAGACCTTGCGCGCCGCCGGCGTCGAGGAAGTCCATGTCTGGGTCGCCGCCAAGACGGTGACCGCGCGCGATGTCCACGTTGCCTGACCGCGCTAGCGAATCGTAACGGGCTTGATCGGCAGTTCGGCATGCATCTCCGGCGCGTACATCGCCTCGACGCGGGAGGGCGGTAGTTGGAAGGTGCCTGGCGTGTTGTAGCGGACGTTGTAGCGCAGCGCGAACCTGCCCTTGGGAACGTAGCGGTAGTAGGCCAGGAGCTGTCGAATCCTCGTTCCGTGAACACGGGCCAACGGTCGTTCCAACGAATACGTGAGGCAAGTTCGAGGTCGAGATCGAAACCGTCGAGTAGTTCCGCGTCGGCGGCGCCATGGCGCGCGAGTGCGGCGAGTACGCTGAGCCGGACCAGGATCCTTGTCGTGCCGGGGAAGTCGTGGTCGCGCTTGATCCTTTCGTCGAGGTAGCCGGCGAGACCTCGGATCATCCGTCCGCGATACGCCTCGGGTACGGTCCTGCCGGCAGCGTCGGCGATGGTGAGTACATAGGCGGTTAGGACGGGCGATCCCGTGAGGCGGTCCGTGGGAAAGAACCGCAAGAGTCCGTCTGGGTCTATCGAGCGCCCGAGTCCTTCGTATAGCCAGTCGGCGAGAACGACTCGATCCGGGCTTCGGCACCGACCAGGTTTGCACCGAGCGCGACCACCGCGAGAAGGGTGGGGCGCGCGGCGGATGAGGCCCGGTTCACTGTTCGCTGCGGTCCGTCACTGGATCGCCATGACCTCGATCGGCAGTTCGGCATGCATCTCCGGCGCGTACATCGCCTCGACCCGGGTGGGCGGCAGTTGGAAAGTGCCTGCCGTGTTGTAGCGGACGTTGTAGCGCAAGGTCGTACGACCCTTCGGCACGTAGCGGTAGTAGGCCCGGTAGCTGTCGAAGTCGCGCTCGGTGAACACCGGCCGACGATCCCCGCGAACATGGGCCGACGAGAGGATCGAGGAGTCGCCGCCCAGGCCGTTGCCCAGCACGACCGCGCCGGGCGGCAGCGGATCCTCCACGACGACCCAGGTCATGTCGGCGTCGGCCTCGATCTCCACGACGACTTGGGCGACGTCGCCCCGGGACCATCGGCGGGCGTTCTTTCGCTCCACGGCGTCCAGGTGCCGGACGATTCGGTAGCCGCGTTCGGCGGGTTCGGTCAATGGCACCGCGGCACGGAGTTCGACCATGCCCCAAGGCGCTCCCATGCCTTGGTGGGACATGGCCAGTGTCTGGTCCGCAGACCAGGGCAGCTCGATTGGCTGGGGTCGCGCCACGGCTTTCGCATCCTTCGGGCTCGGCCAAGGTGCCTGCTGTCGCACTTCGCCTAGTTGTACGGTGCTGGCACCCGTGACCGGGTCGGCTTCGAAGACGGGTGCGGTAGATGTCCTGATCGGGCTCGACGTTCACGGACAGGATGTGCGTATCGAGCGCCACGCCCACGTCCACGGTGCCGAGGCGGTAGGCAGGTCCGTCCGGAGTGGACAGGGTGAAGTTCCAATGCTTGATCGACCGCGACGTTCTTCCATACATCGACTCGGGGCGAGGAGGGTCCGGCACCACGGGCTGCGGCGTCGCGAGCCGAACAGCGGGCTGGAGGCGTGGGCGGACCGCCAACACGGAGATCCGGACGTTGGGCGCGTAGTTGTGTCGTACGGGTACGTTGACGACGGCTTGCGGCCCCGTGACGCGCTCGACGAGAGCGGCGAGAACCCCCTCGCGGTGTACCGTAGTAAGCACCGTCGCTTCCGCGAACGGGAGGTCCAGGGAGATGGGCACGGTCTCGCCCAGCGCGAACGTCCTTTCCGATTCGACCTCGAGCCAGTCTTGAAGGGTGCGTGTGACCAACCCGTGGTTTCAGCCGTACGCGTGGTATTGCCGTTTTCGTCTCGCCCCGTTGCCTCCACGAGCACCCGGTTGGGGGCCTCCGGCGGCAAGGTGCAACCCAGGGACCCAGAGGCGTCGGTGTGGCCCGAACAGGTCGCGATCAGGCGCGACTCGGAACGCCGCGTGTAGCCGCGGAAACCGCCAGGCAGGCGCACATCATCGTAGTACCGGGGATAGCCGATGGTCGCGTCGACCGGCACCCCCGGGGCGGCCGCGCCGTCGAGCCCGACCGTCTTCACCAGGATCCGCTTGTCCATGGTCCGCGTGTCTTCTGCCTGTACCGTCAAGTCGATCGCTGCCGGCCATACCTCAATGCGTTTCGACGCGGTCTTTCGTTGTCCATTGGCGTCCTGGTAGTCCATCTCCAGGTCCAGAAGGCTCTTTCGTTCCAAGCGTGGCAGCGGAACGTCGAGCTGTACCGTGCCTTTTGAGTCCAGCGTCGTCGATGCTGTCCGTGGTTCGGGGGGCTCGCGATGCTCCCAGTGATAGAGCCACGGGCGAACGGTTGTCCTCACGGAGACCGGGAACGATGCCGCTCCGCCGCCGGCGAGGTGTTCGACCGACAGCGTGATCGGTACGGAACCCGTATTGACGAGAGGTCCCTCGGGACCGAGGATGGCGGCGCGCATCGTCCCAACGCGAAACCGTTCGACCCTGAGGTCGCCCACCCGTTGCTTCTTCCCGTTGAACTCGAGGTCGACCGTGTACCATCCGAGTCTTGCGCTCGGGGGAAGGTCCGATCTCCCGGATGCCGACCCAACCCACCAGTCTTTCTCCGAGGGGGGCTCCCTCCGGACCCGGCGCATCCACGCGACGATTTCGGAATCTTCGGCGATACGGAGACTCCGTCCGCTTAAGGGTTCTTCGACGCGTCGCAGCAGGACGGGCGCTACGGCGCCCGCCTCGCGCTCGACGACGCGAATGCCCCTGCCGAAGCTTGCCCCCGGAGGCAGTCTGCCGAGTTGCATCGTCGCTGGAAAACTCGACGCATTGGCCAAGGCACGACCGTCTACGTCGGTGATCGGCGCGACGAGTTCGGCTCGATAGGTCGCCTGGTCTTGGAACGCCCTGGGGTAGTCCATGCGATGGACGTGCAATCCGTCCTCGATCACGGGTGGCACGACGGCCCCGTGCTCGTCCAGTAGTCGGATATTGCCGGCAAGTTCCCGGCTTACAGGCGCGTTGAAGCGGATGTGAATACCGCCGACGCAGCGGCCCTCGAATTTGTCGGTGCACGCGAGCAGAGCCCGAAAATCGGGTCGCACGGAGAACGACACCGAGCGCTGCCGGGTCGTTGCCATGCCGTTCAGCCCGGCGACACCGGCACCCCAGATCAACTCGACGTCGCTACCCCCGGGGCAGGGGATCCCGGCAACGCACCATCTCGATTCTCTCGAGTGCGCGGGTGCGCGTCGCGTGCTCGTCGTGGGCGGGCAAATGGCCGCTGGCCGACTCGATGAGTTCCGAGACATAGTGGGTGCCGGCCGCCTGCAAAGCGTCCAGGATCTTGGACCGTTCCGAGCCTCGAACCAAGTCGATTGGACGCGCACCCGGCCTCGCCATCCGAAGCGACGAACCGGGGCGACTTGACTCCCATCGGATGCCGCCCATACTCGAACCACGGAGTCGGTCGAACCTGCGTTAATGCACCGGGGAAGCAGCGACGCCGCCAAGGTGCGGGAACTCATGCGGCGCGTCGGGGAAGAGGCCCGGGGATCCGGGCGGGTGTACCTCGTGGGCGGCGCGTCCGCGGTGTTGATCGGATGGCGCGAGACCACGCTGGACGTCGACCTCAAGCTGGACCCGGAACCCCCCGGTGCGTTCGAGGCCATCGCCCGTGCGAAGGACGCGCTCGACATCAACGTCGAGTTGGCCGCGCCGGACGAGTTCATTCCGCCGCTGCCCGATTGGCAGGCCCGTAGCCTATTCATCAAACGTCACGGCGGCGTCGGTTTCTACCACTACGACTTCTACGCCCAGGCCTTGGCGAAGATTGAGCGTGGGCACGATCTCGACCACCGCGACGTCGTGGCGATGCACGATCTTGAGTTGATCGATCCCGGTCGCCTAGCCGGCTTCCTAACAAGCATCGAACCGGGCCTGCTACGGTACCCAGCTGTCGATCCCCGGGTGTTCCGCGCCAAGGTCGACGCTGCTGTTGCAGCGTTGCGGGAGACGGATTGACGATGCCCGCATCAGGCGAACTCCCCGGTGCGGATCTGATCGGTACCGGAATCGAGGATCTTCAGCGTGGGGAGTTCACCATCGAAGCACTCGTGGTCGCGGTCGGGGCGCCCCGTCTACGAGCCGCCGGCTTGTCCGTGCCCGAGGCGCCAGGATGGCCCCGAGTGCCGGAACACGCACTCTACGACGCGATCGGCCGATCCGGGATCGCCGACTCCCAGTCCCGCTACAACTCGTTGATTCGACGGCTGGTGAGCTTCGAACGCGCCTTGGAGCGTCGATCTCTACGAAGCCAGCGCCAACCCGGCTAGGGAAGCGCCGCGCGTTTCTTTGCGTTGGCGACGCAGCGCTGGCAGAGTCGAACGGGTGGGACGATGGCTGGCCAGAGCACTCGCGGGAATCGCCATGGCGGCGGCGTTGGCGACCGTTGGCGAACCGCTCAGGGTCGCCGTCGCCTCGAACTTCCAGACCGCCCTTGCCAGCCTGGAGACGCGGTTTCCCGGGGAACTGGTTGCCACGTACGGCTCATCGGGCTTGCTGTATGCACAGATCGTCCAGGGGCGTGGGTTCGACGTCTTCCTCTCAGCTGACGCCGAGCGGCCGCGAGCGCTGGTGGACGACGACAGGGCGACCTCTCCGATCGTCTACGCAACCGGTCAGCTCGTGCTGGTCGTCAATCGCGGCGAGCCCGGGGCACGTTGGTTGTCCGCGGACAAGCGCGTGGCACTGGCCAATCCCGAAACGGCACCGTACGGCCGGGCCGCGTCGGAAGCCATGCAGCGGCTCGGTTCCGAGGCGAAACGGATCAACGGCCTGAACGTGGCGCAAGCGTTCCACTTCGCGGCCAGCGGCGCGGCCGATGGCGCTTTCGTGGCGCGTGCCCAGGTCGTGGCCCGGGACATCCCCGCCGAACGATACTGGCGGGTTCCGGCGCACCTGTACGCGCCCATCGAACAGGTCGGCGTGGTCGTCGTTGGTCCCAACGAGTCGTCCGCCAGGGCGTTCTTGGACTATCTCGGCGGTGCATACGCCCGCGATCTGATTCGGAAGGCCGGCTACCGCTAGTGTCGTTTGCCAGCGACATCGTGCAGGCGGCGTGGGTGACAGGGCTGCTCGCCTTGACCACCACCGCGATTCTGCTGGTCGCATCGCCCCCGTTGTCCTGGTGGATTGCCCGTACGGGTTCCAGATGGCGGGCCCCGGTGGAAGCCCTTGTCGCGCTGCCGCTGGTGCTGCCGCCGACGGTCTTGGGGTTCTACCTGCTGCTTGCCATGGCGCCGAGCGGGCCTCTCGGCGCGATCGCGGAGGCCCTCGCAGGCGCGCCGCTTGCCTTCACTTTCGCCGGGTTGGTGATCGGTTCGGTCATCTATTCCCTGCCGTTCGTTACCGGACCCCTGGCATCGGCGTTTCGTACAACCGACGGCCACCTTCTGGAAGCGGCAGCCAGCCTGGGAGTCGCACCGGCGGCCCGGTTCCTGCGCCTGGTACTCCCGATGCACCGCAAAGCGCTCGTTGCGGCCGGCGTACTTGGATTCGCGCACACGGTCGGCGAATTCGGCATCGTGCTCATGATCGGCGGCAACATTCCGGGAGAGACCCGGGTG
>JAPOYW010000554.1 GCA_026706425.1 Gammaproteobacteria bacterium | reverse complement strand
CCTCCTGGCCGCAGTGCTGCGCAGTCGACTCGCCGTCGCCGTTGCGGCGTTCTCGCTGCTCGCCCTCGCGCTATGGAGCTTGACACGGGCACCCACCTGGCTGGTCGAGTACGTCGCGTTCGCTCCCGACCGGCTGGTCTCGGACCTTGTCGGCGCGGTTCCCGATGCCGCGACCTTCGTGCAACGCCTGGCGATTGCGGCGGTGGCGGCTGGCGCACTCGTCGTCGCCGCGCTCTGTCTGCCCCGGCCCGACACGGGGTCGCGCGTCGGGCATCTGGTTGCCGCAGCGGTGCTTCTTGCCGGCGGTGCTGCCGGCATCGCCGCCGTCGTCGTGCAGGCGCACGCCGACGTGGGCACGCGTGCCCATTGGCGAAACGTGCACGAGTCGGTACCAGGCGTAGCGACCGATATCCGGTCGATCGCGGGCCAGGTCCAGATCGACCCCGGGCGCGCATTGAACATCGATGTGTCGCTGACGGTTGCATTGGCCGACGTGACATCGCCGGACCTGTGGTTCCGTTTCAATCCCGGCATGGCGACCCGGGAGGTCCTCGTCGACGACATGCCCGTGGCATTCGAGCATCGGGACGGACTGCTGCGCACCGACCTTCCCGCCGATACAGGCGACGAAGCAAAAGTGACGGTCCGCGCTGCAGGGATTCCCGACCCGGAGTTCGCCTACGTCGACAGCGCCATCGACTACCGCATGGTCGCCGGGGCGAATCCGCTCAAGAATCTCGGTACCGAGGCTGCCCTCTTCGAACGCGGCTACGTCGCCTTGATGCCCGGGGTGCATTGGCTGCCCGGCGCGGCGACCAACGTGCAGTCGCCGCGCGACTTCGCCACCGTCGATCTGGTCGTGCAGGTACCGGACGACTGGCTGGTTGCGGGCCCCGGTCAGCGCGAGTCGCTTACCGGGGGTCGGTACCGCTTCGCCCCCGAGTCGCCCGTGACGCAGATCGCCCTGCTCGCCGCCGACTTCGAACGGTACGCGACGACGATCGACGGCATCGAACTGGAACTGCTGCTCAGCCGGCGACATACCGCGCCGGTCGGCTACTTCGAGGAATCCACGGAGGCTGTCGGCGAAGCCTTGGCGGACGTCATCCGGGGTGCGGATGCGCTTGGCCTCCCCTACCCCTATAACGCCTTGCGCATGGTCGAGGTGCCCGCCCGGCTGCGCGGCTACGGCGGCGGCTGGCAGATGGAGACCACCCTGGCGTTGCCGGGCATGCTGCTTCTCCGCGAACGCGGCTTCCCGACGGCCTACTTCGGCGCCACCGTGCTTCCGACGGGCACGCCCCCCGCCACGGCAAAGCTGGATCTCCTGCGGGATTTCTTCCGGGAGGACCGCAACGGGGCCGACCCGTTCGCCGGGTTTGCACGCAATCTCTTCCTGCACCAAACTGGGGCCCGCGGAAGCGCCGCCGTCGCCATCGAATACCTGTGCCAGGCACTGGCGAGCCGACTGCTCGACGACGCCCACGGCTATTTCTCGGCGCACATCTTCGCGTCGAGCCCGTCGGTTCGATCCCTGCTGACCGGTTCGATCGTGAGCTTCGTCACCGGTGGCTCGGGCAGCGTTTCGGGGGACGTCTTCGCGCCGGTCCGACCACCGATGGTCTGGGAACGGGCCCTGGGAACGCCGCTCAAGGATCTGGATGCCCTCGAACCTTCCCAAGCGATCAACATCCTGACGATGAAGGTCGACGCGGCGGCCCGCACGCTGTTCGATGGCCTCGGTCGCGAAACCGTCGCCCGGCTGCTCGCCGAATTGCGAAAGCGGTACCGCGGCGCATCCTTCACCGCCGGTGACTTCGAGCGCGTGGCCGCGGAGGCCGGCGTCGACTTGCGCCTCCTCCTGGGAGACTGGCTGCACGACGCCTCGCTGCCGGGATTCATGGCGTCCGCCGTCAGGACCGAACGGCTTGCGGACGGTGACGGGGGCAAACCGCGCTATCAACTTCGCGTCGACCTGTTCAACGGCGAAGACGTGCCCGGCCTCTTGCGGCTGCGATACCGGTCGGGGGACGATCCGGCCGTCCAAGTGAGCGACCCGATCCGCGTGCCGGGGCGCGCGGCGATAGAAGCGGGCCTCGTGACGCAGGCGCCCATTCACGAACTCTGGGTGGCGCCCTACCTATCCCTGAATCGCCACGAATTCCCCTTGCGGGTTCCCGAGACGGATGCGAACACGACCTCGGACGCGGCACCGCTTGCCGGATCGCGTCCGAGCGACTGGCGCCCCGTGCGCGGCCGCGGCATCGTCGTGGATGATCTCGATCCCGGATTCGCCGCCACCGCGCCGCCGCGCAGGAACTCGCCACCGTCCGGATCCGGCTACGACACCGACGAAGGTCTGCCCGTCTACCAGCGCGTCGACCCCGTCCTCGAGGCGCACTGGTCGCGCCAGGAGCAACCCACGAGCTGGGGCCGGTACCGTCACACCATCGCCCGGGTGACACCGGGCGATGGCGACCGCGAGGCGAGGTTCTCCACGGTGCTCCCCGAGGCCGGCCGCTGGCGGGTCGACTACTTCCTGCCGAATCTCGACGTGGGCTACTCGACGCGTGCGCGGTCCCCGTTCCAGCTTACGGCCAACCTCGAATTCACGTCCCCCGGCAACCGAGGGCCGCAACTGGGCAACTACGACATGAGGATTTCGAGCGGCGGATCGGTTCACCCGGTGGAGTTCGACGCTTCGACCGCGGAACCGGGTTGGACGACACTCGGTCGATTCGACCTGGATGCCGGCGAGGTCAGCCTTGTGGTGACCAACCGTACCGACGGACGCACCGTCGTGGCCGACGCCGTACGGTGGGTTCGCGACGATGACGATTGACCCCGACTCGCCCGGTCAGGCGATCACCGGCGGCGGGCGAACCGGCGTGTCCATTCCCGGATAGCCGACCCCGACGAGGTACAGCCCCTGCGGTGGCGCCGTCGGCGGCGCCCGGGACCGGTCCCGCTCGCTCAGCAGTTCCCGCAAATCCGTCGAGCCGAGTTCGCCGACGCCCACCGCGCGCAGCGCACCGGCGATGTTGCGCACCATGTGGAGCAGGAAGGCGTTGGCCGTGATGTCGATCGCCACATAGCCGTTCATGCGGGCAACCCCGATGGCCTGCACGTTCCGATACGGCGTCTTCGATTGGCAACCCGCAGCCCGGAACGCGGAGAAATCCTGTTCGCCCAGGAGGCACTGCGCCGCGGCGTGCATTCTTTCCGGTTCCAGCGGTGTCCGGCACCACGCAACCAGGCCACGGTGGATGACGGGCTTTTCCGGCGCGTCGCTGTAGACGTACACGTAGCGACGCCAAACGGCGCCGAACCGGGCATGGAACGATTCGATTGCCCGTGCCCACACGACCCCGATGGTGTCCGGCGTCAGACTTGATACGCCTCGACGCCACGCATCGAGGGGTCGTTCGGCCGAGGTTCGGAAGCTTACCACCTGGCCGGTGGCATGAACCCCCGCGTCGGTACGCCCCGCAGCGACGATCCGCACGCGCTCGTTCGCCACCCGGCCGATGGCATCCTCCAGCGCATCCTGGACGCTTTCGGCGTGGGCCTGGCTCTGGAAGCCGTGGAAGGCACCGCCGTCGTATTCGACGCCGAGCACGATGGTGCGTTGGACCGGTTCCACGGCAGTGGCGTCAACCGATCAGCCCGCGCACCTCTTCGGCGATCTGGATGCTGTTGAGCGCGGCCCCCTTGCGAACGTTGTCCGACACGACCCACAGGTCGAGTCCCCGTTCGTGACTCGGGTCCCGGCGCACGCGACCGACGTACACGCCGTCCCTGCCCGCGGCATGTTCGACCGCAGTCGGTGCTTCGCGACCTTCGACAAGGACCACGCCCGGTGCCGAGCGCAACAGATCCCGGGCTTGCGGCGGCGAAATCGGATCCCGGGTCTCGAGATGAACCGCCATCGAATGCCCGTAGTAGACAGGTACCCGTACGCAGGTCGGGTTTACGCGTAGCGTGTCGTCCTCGAGGATCTTGCGGGTCTCGTTGACGACCTTGGTCTCCTCGTCGCTGAAGCCGTCCTCGCCCATCGTCCATGCATGGGAGATGACATTGAAGGCCATCTGCGCGGGATGCACCGGAAACTCGTCGATCGGCTTGCCGCGTGCGCCCCGCCGGGTCTGGTCCTCGAGTTCCCTAACTCCCGAAGCGCCGGCCCCCGAGACGGATTGGTACGTCGCAACGTTGATTCTCTCGATACCGACGGCGTCGTAGATGGGTTTGCACGCCACCGTCAGGGGAATCGCCACGCAGTTCGGGTTGGCGATGATGTTCGGCCCGATGCCGTCCGCGATCCGGTGTCCGTTGACTTCGGGCACGACCAGCGGAATGTCCGGCTTCTGCCGGAACGCCGATGTGTTGTCGATGACGATGGCGCCCGCCGCCGCGGCCCGCGGCGCGTGTTCAAGCGAAATGCCGCTGCCCGTGGAGAACAACGCGAGCTGGGTATCGTCGAAGTCGAAGTCGTCGAGCACCTCGACAGTCCGCGAGCGTCCACCCACGGTGAACCGTCGGCCAGCGGAACGCGGACTGGCCAACAGGCGTATGTCCTCCACCGGAAAGCGGCGCTCGTCGATGATCCGGCGCATGGCAGTGCCCACGGCACCGGTGGCGCCCACGATCGCGACGTTGAGTTTGTCCATGATTCGCCAACCGCCGTTCAGCGGACGCGCACCCTAGTGTTCAGCTTCCGGACGAACCTGACGGTGCTTATGTCGTCTCGGAAGCCACCGACGCAAAGCAAATGGAGGAGTGCCGCCTTGGAAAACAGGAACATAGGCATGGTTCACATCAACGTGTCGTGTGGAACGCCATTCCTCGTCATTTCGGAAGCGGCACACTAGCACTGCGTGCCCGGCACCGCTAGCTACTCCAGGGATTGGCCCAGCAGCGCCTCCAGTTCCGCAACGCGGGCTTCCGCCGCTTGGCGGGCCGCTGCCTCTTTGTCGCGCTGCGCCGCCGCTTCGTCGCGCTGCGCCGCCGCTTCCACTACGTCCGGCAGTATCTCGCCCGTAGCGGGATCGCGGAATCGGAAGCCGCCGGCGTGGAGGACCAGGTCCAGGCCGAGCACGTTGCTCCGCCAGCCGCCACCGCGCGCCGCCGACACAGGCCGGTAGGTGCCCGAGGCATCGAGACACCGACCGATCATCGGGTCGGACAGCCTGCCCAAGGGGTCGAAGATCCAGAACTCGCGCACGCCGAGCGCCTCGTAGAGCGGAGGCTTCACCTCGACGTCGCGCCGCCACGTATTCGCGGACAGCAGCTCCAGTACGAACTCCGGAACGCCGACCTCCTCCCAGACCTTATAGGACGACCGGTCCCCGCGGCCCGCGGCGAACGACACGAACATGTCCGGACAAACCAGCGCCCTCCGGTTGCCGCGCTCGAAGAACACGCCCAGGTTGGACGCCACCAGCACTTCCCGCCGTGCCGCGTACCGCACCCGCAACGCGGCCTTCGCGTAGGCGCAAAGCTCATCGTGGACGGTGCTCTCCACCGGCTTGTTGTCCTCGCAGGGATAGCCGTCGTCGTCACAACCGACCGGCGGCACCGGTTGGTACAGCGCCCGCGCGTGGACGCCCGCCAACGACGCGGGGATTCCGGTCCGGGCGGCGCCGGATTCTTCCCTTCTGGTATCGACCCGCGACGGCGCGGGCAGTGATCGGCTGCGCATCGTCCGAAAGTACCACAGGTGCCCCTGCTTCGGTGGCCAGGCATTCAGCATCGACGATTGCGCGGTGGCTGCGCTAGCGAGATTGCCCCCGGCACGATGTGCGACATTGCCGCTTTGTCGCCTGGCCATGCCGAGGACTCAGCTCCGGGGCTTGCTACAGTGCTCCGATCACCGCGTCGGCCATCGCTGCCGTGCCGACCTGCCGTATCCCATCAGCGCGTTCAGCCGGCATGATGTCGACGGTTCGAATGCCTCTCTCCAACACCGTATTCACGGCCGATTCGACCCGTTCGGCGGCTTCCTCCTCGCCGAGGCTGTAGCGCAACATCATGGCAGCGGACAGGATCGTCGCCAGCGGATTGGCGACATTCCGGCCGGCGATGTCCGGTGCGCTGCCGTGTACCGGCTCGTAGATGCCCTGTCCTTTGCCGTTCAGCGACGCCGACGGCAACATTCCCAGGGAGCCGGTCAGCATCGCTGCCGCGTCGGAGAGGATGTCGCCGAACAGGTTGCCCGTGACGATGACGTCGAACTGCTTCGGCGCCCGCACTAGCTGCATCGCCGCGTTGTCGACGTAGAGGTGGTCCAGCTCGATGTTCGGGAAGTCGGCGTGGACCTCGGTGACGACGGTGCGCCAAAGCTGGGTTACCTCCAGCACGTTGGCCTTGTCCACGGAAGTCAGCCGCCCGTTGCGCTTGCCGGCGAGATCGAACGCTACCCGGGCGATTCGCTCGATCTCGCCCTCCGTGTACACGTCGGTGTTGAAGCCTCGCCGTCGGCCGTCGTCGACCTCGACGCCGCGCGGTTCGCCGAAGTAGATGCCGCCGGTCAGTTCCCTGACGATGAGCATGTCGAGACCCGCGACGAGTTCGGGGCGCAGCGACGAGGCGTCGGCCAATGGCGCGAACAGCATCGCCGGACGGAGGTTGGCGAAGGCGTCGAGCCCGGCGCGCAGACCTAGCAGACCCTTCTCCGGGCGGTGCTCCATGGGAAGGTCGTCCCATTTCGGCCCGCCCACCGCCCCGAGGAGCACGGCGTCCGAGGCACGGGCCGACTCAAGCGTCGGAGTAGGCACCGGCGTTCCGAACTTGTCGATGGCCACGCCGCCCAACTCGCCGATTTCGAACGAAAGGTCCAGGTTCAGCGTTTCGAGTACTCGGAGCACGTGGGGCATGACTTCGGCCCCGATGCCGTCGCCGGGAATGACCAGGATGCGGTGCGTCATCGGGCGTTGCCGTCGCGGGCGAAGACCCAAGGCATGCGTTGGCGATGACGCGACTCGAATTCACGGATGGCGTCGGCGTGCGCAAGGGTGGCCCCGATCTCGTCGAGTCCCTCCATGAGCAGGCGCTTGGGTTCCGGTTCGATATGGAAGTGCGCCGCGAATCCGGCCCCCCGTACGGTTTGCGTTCCCAGATCGACGTGTAGCGTGTAGCCCACTTCGCGATGAGCGATTCCGAACAGTTCGTCGACGTCTTCTTTTTTCAAAACAACAGGAAGCAGTCCATTCTTCAGTGAGTTATTGAAGAATATGTCGGCGAAGCTGGGAGCGATCACGCATCGGAAGCCGTATTCCTGGAGTGCCCAGACGGCATGCTCCCGGCTCGAACCGCAACCGAAGTTTTCCCGCGCGAGCAGGATGCTGGCACCTGCGTAGCGCGGCTCGTTGAGGACGAAATCGCGGTTGATCCGGCGCTCGTTGGCGTTCTTGCCGATCTCCCCTTCATCGAGGTACCGCCAGGCGTCGAACAGGTTGTCCCCGAATCCGGTGCGGCGGATGGACTTGAGGAACTGCTTGGGGATGATCTGATCGGTGTCCAC
>JAPOYW010000069.1:275-7520 GCA_026706425.1 Gammaproteobacteria bacterium | reverse complement strand
GCGGACGTCTACGCTCCCGTCTCGGGAACGGTGGCGGCTGTCAACGAGGCGCTGGAGGAAGCGCCGGAAATGGTGAACCAGGATCCGTACGGGGACGGCTGGTTCTTCAAGATCGATCCGACGGACCTCGAGGAAATGGACGACCTGCTGGATGCGGATGGATACGAGCAGCACTGCGAGTCCGAGGACGACGAGGACTGAATCGGCACATGCCCCGCCCCGTTTGACCTGTGCCGTTCATACCCCACACCGAGGCCGACGTCCGCGCGATGCTGAAGAGCATCGGTGCGCCATCCATCGACGCGCTCTTTGACGAGATCGAACCCGCGCTAAAGACCCCGCACTTCGACGGCATCGACGAAGGTGTCGACGAAATGACCATGATCCAGGAGATGGCCGAACGCGCCCGACGCGACGACGTGGGGCCCTGCTTCACGGGGGCGGGATGCTACGACCATCACATCCCGGCGGCGGTCTGGGACATCGCCGCCCGGGGCGAGTTCATGACCGCGTACACGCCCTATCAGGCCGAGGCGAGCCAGGGAACGCTGCAGCTCATCTACGAGTACCAGACGATGATTACCGCCTTGACCGCGATGGACGTATCCAACGCCTCGGTCTACGACGGCGGATCCGCGTTGGGCGAGGCCGTGCTCATGGCCGTGCGAGCCAACCGGGCCCATCCATCGAGCAGGACCGGAGGACCTCGCGGCGTCGTCGTTGCGGGTGCCTGCCATCCGCACTATGTGGACACGGCAGCGAATATCACGCGCAACCAGGGCATCGAGTTGGTCCCCACGGGAACACGGGACGGTCGCGTCGACTTCGACGCCTTGGCCGGCATGAACGGCGAACGGCCACCGGTCGCGGTGATCGTCCAGCAACCGAATTTCTTCGGCCTGATGGAACCGGTTGACGACATTGTGGACTGGGCCGGCGCGAACGGAGCCTTGGTCATCGCGGTCGTGAATCCCACTTCGCTCGGGCTCTTGAAACCGCCCGGCGAATGGGGGACGAACGGCGCCGACATCGCCTGCGGCGACGGTCAACCACTGGGCATCCCGATGGCATCGGGAGGTCCTTCGTTCGGCTTCCTTTGCACACGTCAAAGCCTTGTCCGCCAGCTTCCAGGGCGCCTGGTGGGACGCACCGTGGATCGCCACGACCAGCCTGGCTTCACGCTGACCCTGCAGGCGCGCGAGCAGCACATCCGCCGCGGCAAGGCCAGGTCGAACATCTGCACGAACCAGGGGCTCCTGGTGACGGCGGCCACGATCTACCTAGCGATCACGGGTGCGACCGGCCTGGCTCGCGTGGCTTCCCGATGCCACGAACGGACCCGGGAACTGGTTCGGACGCTGGCCGCCGTCAACGGTGTTCGTTCGCGCTTCGCCGGAGGGTTTTTCCACGAGCACGTGATCGACGTGGGGCAGCCGGCAGACCGGGTGGCCGATGCCGTCGCCGAACTTGGGATCATCGGCGGATTGCCTCTGGGCCGTTACTTTTCGGACCTTAGGAACTGTCTGTTGGTGTGCGCAACCGAGAAACGGACCGACGCCGACATCGCCCGTTTCGGCGACGCCTTGCAGCAGGTGCTCCACGGATGAAAGCCGGGGAGACGATCTTCGACATCGGCGCCCCGGGACGCCGGGCGAGTGCCCAGGCGCCGGCCCCGGGGGATACATCGGACTTGCCCGCGAATTGTCTCCGCAACGCGCCGCCGCGACTTCCGGAAGTCTCCGAACTGCAGGCGGTGCGCCACTACACGAACCTTTCCGGCAGGAACTTCTCGATCGACAACCAGTTCTACCCGCTCGGCTCCTGCACGATGAAGTACAACCCGCGCGGGGCCCATCGCGCCGCCAGCCTGCCGGGGTTCCTGAACCGCCACCCGCTTGCCCCCGAATCGGCAAGCCAGGGGTTTCTGGCATGCCTATACGATCTGCAGGAGATCCTGAAGCACGTCACCGGCATGGCTGCGGTATCGCTTACGCCGATGGCCGGGGCCCAAGGCGAATTCGCCGGGGTGGCGATGATTCGCGCCTGGCACGATGCCCGGGGCGATGACGGGCGCGAGGAGATTCTCGTGCCCACCGCCGCGCACGGGACCAACCCGGCGACGGCCGTGATGTGCGGCTACCGGGTTCGCGAGGTGGCCGTGGCCGCCGATGGCGACATGGACATGCAGGCGCTCAAGGCGGCGCTCGGCGAGAACACCGCCGGGATCATGCTCACCAATCCGTCCACCTGCGGCGTCTTCGAGCGCCGTATCCGGGAGATCGCCGATGCCGTGCATGCCGCGGGCGGGTTGCTCTACTACGACGGCGCCAACCTCAACGCCATCCTCGGCAACGTGCGCCCCGGCGACATGGGATTCGACGTCTTGCACATGAACCTGCACAAGACTTTTGCGACGCCCCACGGAGGCGGCGGTCCCGGTGCCGGCCCGGTCGGCGTCGGCGAACGGCTCGTGCCGCATACCCCGACTCCCGTCGTCGCCCGGGACGGCGATCACTACCGCTGGGTAGACCGCGACGAAATCCCGGGATCGATCGGCCGCCTGTCGGCCTTCATGGGCAACGCCGGCATCCTGCTGCGCGCACTGGCCTACGCCCGGATGCTCGGTCGCGAGGGTATGCGCCGGGTCGGCGAATACGCGACGCTGAACGCCAATTACCTCATGGTGCGACTGGCCGACGCGGGTTTCGAACTGGCCTACCCCGAACGACGCGCGAGCCACGAATTCATCATCACGTTCAGGAACGAGGCCAAGACCCTGGGCGTCACCGCCATGGACTTCGCTAAGCGACTGCTCGACTACGGCTTCCATGCGCCGACCACCTATTTTCCGCTACTCGTGGCCGAGTGTTTCCTGATCGAGCCGACCGAAACCGAGACCAAGGAGGAACTCGATGCCTTCGTCGACGCCATGGTCCGTATCCGGGCGGAAGCCGAGACGGACCCGGAACGCGTCAGGACGGCACCGCACACGCTCCCGGTCAGTCGGTTGGACGACGTCAAGGCGGCGCGTGAACTCGATCTCACCTATTCGGCCGTCGAGCGCTGACAGTCCTCCTATCTGGTCGCCGTCAACTCGAAGATCAGTGGCAGAAAGTCCCCGTCGAACGGTAAATGCCAAAGGCCGTCGTCGCCTTGGGTCATTCCAGGGAATCGCTTGTAGAGGGTTGCCGGGTGTTCGGCGAACGACGTAAGGCGTAGGCCGGCGTTCAACAGCGCCGTGATAATCTCCCCGATGCTGTGTTGCCACTCGTGGCACGGCGACTCGATGGGTTGGTCGCCGGCATAGGACGGCACGCCGCCGGGGAAGGCCATTCCTTCTGGATTCGGGAAGTAGCCGTAGCGAACCCTGAGATCATGGCGTGAACCGAGGGTCGTCTCGTCGTCGAACACCTGGCTTGCCGGATGGATTTCCAGGAGATAGAAGAGCCCGCCGGGCTTGAGGTAGCGCGACACCACTTCGGCCCAGCCCTCGAGGTCGGGAAGCCAGGCGAGTACGCCCATCGCCGTGTACACGACGTCGAACTCGCCGTCGAGAACTCGGGGTAGATCGTAGATATTCGATCGGATGAACCTGGCATCGAGACCGACTTGGTCGTTCAAGTCCCGGGCGAGCCGGATGGCATCGTCCGAGATGTCGATGCCGGTGGCCTTCGCGCCGAGCCGCGCCCAGGACAGCGTGTCGAGACCGAAGTGGCATTGCAGGTGGAGAAGTGACTTGCCGCGAACGTCGCCGACCCCGGCGCGTTCGAATCGGTTCAGGGTGATCCGACCGGCCCTGAAGCCGGCCACGTCGTAGAAGTCGGAACCCGCGTGTACCCGCGTGCGCTCGTTCCAGTTGGCGCGATTCAGCCCGATACGCGACGCGACCGCTTCGCGGTCGCCCCGAGAATTCGCTGCGCGAATTCTCCCGCCAGGCAACAGAGTTCGTTCCATGGGAGGATCGTCGGTCATTCCGAAGCTAAGCGACAGCCTTCTCGAACTCGGCAAACTCGGTGATCGGGGCCGAACACTGCAAACCGTTGCACAGGTATGCCGTGATCGGGAGTGGGGCTTCCAACGAGACCAGGCGCAACGGCCTTGGCCGCGGCAGGTATGCCGGCAGCCGTTGGGCGTCGTCCGGGATCCCGTAGACGAGGCGCGAAGGTCGGTAGCCGGCCCGGGCGGCGGTGAGCCACTCGCCGATCGCCGGTCTCGGTCCGCGAACGATCACCAGTTCCGGCGGATACCTGTACTCCTCCAGGGCCGTGAGAAGGGTGCAGTGGCTGGCCGCATGCTGTGCGATGAAACCGCGGGCCCAGTCGACGGTTCGCTCGGCGGCGTCCAGGTAGCGGGGCTCGCCGAGCAGGTGTCCGAGCCCCAGCAACGCCCTCGCGGCGATTCCGTTGCCGGGGGGCATGGCGTCGTCGGCGGTGGGTTTGGGACGGTGGATGAGCTTTTCGTGATCATGGGCAGTGAAGAAAAACGCGCCGGTTTCGGGATCCTGGAAGCGCTCGAGCAATTCGTCGCCGAGGTAGATGGCAAAGTCCAGGTCTTCGTCGCGCCATTGGGCCGACAGCAGCGACAGCACGCCGTGCAGCATGTTGGCGTAGTCGTCCAGGTACGCGGTGTACTTGACCTGTCCCTTGTTCCAAGTTGCGAACAACCGGCCGTCCTGGACCATTCGTGTTCGTACGAAGTCGGCGGCACGGGCAGCCGAATCGATCCAGGACGGTTCGCTAAGCCGCGTACCGGCCTTCGCCATGCCGTGGATCGCGAGTCCGTTCCAGGCAGCAAGCACCTTCTCGTCCTTGCCGGGGGGCGGACGCTTTGCACGCTCGGCGAAGAGCTTCGCCTTGGCGCTCGCGAGGAGCGATGCGGCTTGGTCCTCCTTGAGATAGAGCCGTTCCACGACGGACCGCCAGGCGTCGCGCCGATGGAGGTTCCACTTGCCTTCGAAGTTCGGCGGCCTGTCGAGACCGTAGAGCGTTTCGACGACAAGGTATTCATCCTCGTTCAAGGCCCGCTTCACGGCATCCCGCCGCCACGCGTAGAACTTGCCTTCCACGCCTTCGCTGTCGGCATCCTGGGCGGCGAAGTAGCCCCCTTCGGGATGCTGCATCTCGCGCATCATCCAACCGGCCGTTTCCCGCACCGCGCCGGCGAACAGCGAATCCGAGCCGAGTCCCAAGGCGTCCGAATAGAGAGCCAAGAGCGATCCGTTGTCGTAGAGCATCTTCTCGAAGTGCGGAATCATCCAGTGGCGGTCGGTGGAGTAGCGGCAGAAGCCACCGCCCAGGTGATCGTAGATGCCACCCCGCGCCATCTTGGTCAGCGTGGTCATGACCATGTTCAGTGCTTCCCGGTCGGGCTTGTGCGAGAGGTCGGCGTGAATTCGTGCCCAATGTCGGAGCAGGCGTTCAATGGCCGTCGGCATCGGGAACTTCGGTGCCGACCCGAAGCCGCCTTCGGACGCGTCGTACATGGCCGCGAGTTGCTCCCGCGCGCTCGCCAGCAACGTTTCATCGTCCTCTTCGAATTCGTGCTCGAGTTGCTCGAGATTCGCGAATACCGCCGCAAGTTGCTCGCCGTGGCTCGCCACCTCGTCCCGCTTGGCGGCGTAGCGTTCGCTGATGCGCATCAGGAGGTCGGTGAAGCCGGGCAGGCCGTACCGAGGCTGGCGGGGAAAGTAGGTGCCGGTGAAGAACGGCAGCAGCGTTGGCGGGTCGAGAAACACCGTCAACGGCCAGCCGCCGGCCTGTCGCGTCAACAACTGGTGGCTCAACTGGTAGATGCGGTCCAGGTCCGGGCGTTCCTCTCGGTCGACCTTGATGTTGACGAAGCGGGCGTTCATCACGCGGGCGGTGGCCTCATCCTCGAACGACTCGTGGGCCATGACGTGACACCAGTGACAGGCCGCATAGCCGATGGAGAGCAGAATCGGCAGATTCTCGGAGCGGGCTCGGTCGATGGCTTCCTCGCTCCAGGGGTACCAGTCCACGGGATTGTCCGCGTGTTGCCGAAGGTAGGGACTCGTCTCCCGGGCGAGCCGGTTCATTGGCTAGGGCGTCTCGCGAGTAGGCGAGCCGTTTGCGTGGGTCGACTGGGAAGGGACATCCCGTCCCGGCGGAGGACACTCGGGAACGAACCGGTAGGTGGGGTCGCTGATGCACTTCCTACGCAGTTCCAGGAGTTCCCGCCAAGTCGCCACGAGCCCGTGGGTGGCGGGCGGCAGGTCGTGTTCGATCGCCTTGCGGAGTCTAGGTAGGTTGTAGAAAGGAACGGCCGGGTACATGTGGTGTTCGAGGTGGTACTGCATGTTCCAGTAGTAGAACGCGGGTAGCCAGGAGCAGGTGAAGGTCCGGGTGTTCTGGCGGAAATCCGGTATGTCGGGGTTCAGGCCGTAGTGCTGCGGGCGCCCGCACAGCAGCCCCAGCCAAGCGCAGTAGAACGTGCCGAAGGTGAAGACAACAATCATGAACGCGTGCCCTGAAAGGACGAAGACCAACGCCAGCAAGGCGTGGCCGATCAGCAACGTTCGGGCCCAGTTGCGGTGCCGGCGGCGCAGCGGCGCGTTCGACTCGGGCAGCACGTGGTTGTACCAGTCGCCCCGGATTTCGCCCCTGGCATGGCGCCAGACGAGTTTCAGTCTCTGCCAGGTCGCATTGGGATCCCAGGCGAGGATGCCTACCCAGAACCGCCACCGTCGCAGGCTGAACCGTATGGGCAGGGGCACTTCCCCGTCGTAGTCGCCGTGGCAGGTGGCCTGGTGGTGAATGGCGTGGCTCTCCTGGTACCAAATGTAGTCCGACCAACTGACGAACGCGTAGACCCTCTCGAAGAACGCGTTCAGCTCACGGGACCTGAACACCGTTCGGTGCTGCAGCTCGTGAACCGCGATCAACCCCATGAACGGGCCAATGGTTCCGTGGACGAAAAGCGCCGCGACAAGAAGCGGAACCGACCACGGCCAGTTCCCGACGTGGATGTTGAGGAACGCAAGATAGGCTAGCGCACCCGTGACGAAGAAGAGGCCCAAGTGGCAGATGGTCTGGACCCACCCGCGGAGGTCGTTGCGTTGCATGAGTTCGTGCAGCACCGCCCGATCGATGGGGCTGCGGTACCAGTCGATCTTGAAGTCCGAAGCGAACGGCTCCTTCGTCGTGGTCGATTCCATTGCGGCAAGGTTTCGGGGGAAGCGCCGGACGCGTTCCGTTGGATGTTGGTTCGCCACCACCGTAGAGACTT
>JAPOYW010000069.1:0-265 GCA_026706425.1 Gammaproteobacteria bacterium | reverse complement strand
CCGTCGCGGAAACACCGCCGGGCGACTTGCCGGCAACTAGGCGTTGCGCGCAGCGTTGTGGAACAATCGGTGCGATGGCAGGACGCTCGGACAATCTGGACCGCGACGGTTTCAGGCCCAATGTCGGCATCGTTCTGCACAATGATCGCGGCCAGGTGTTCTGGGGGCGCCGGGTTGGCGGTTTCGACGCTTGGCAGTTTCCGCAGGGCGGGATCGAGCGGGGGGAGTCCATCGAGCAAGCGCTCTACCGGGAACTACGCGAGGA
>JAPOYW010000593.1 GCA_026706425.1 Gammaproteobacteria bacterium | reverse complement strand
ACTACGGCGTGGTCAAGGACACCCGGGCGCTCTACGAAATGCTGGCCCGGGTGAAGCGGATCATCGGGCCCAAAACACCCGTCACCGTGCCGCAGATCTGGATCGATGGAACCTACATCGGCGGTGCGGACGCTCTCAAGGAAGTCCTCGGACTGTCCGAGGTCGAACCGAATCCCGATCGCGGCCAGTGTTCGCTGTCGCCGGGCAGGGGTCCGGGCTATCGATCACCTGCCGAGCCGGCACAGTCGGAGGGTATCAAGCACACGGTCCCTTGAGGATCGCCCAATCAACCAAGACTTCACGGAGTTACCATGTTGAAATCGCATCCCAATCTCGCCCGGCCACTGGCACTTGCCGGGCTCCTCGCCGCCTTTGCGGTTGCCGCCCCTCCAACCGTGATGGCTTCCGGCTCAATCGGAGGCGGCAGCGGTGTGTCGCAGTTCGGGCAGATGTACAAGCAGGGCAAGGTCGCGTTCTTCAAGAAACTGGCTTGCCGATCCGGTTGTCCGATCGAGCGGGCCCAGGTCGACAAGAACCTGGCGGCCTCCCTCGTCGAGAGCATTAAGACCCGGGATGCGTTGAAGGCCGAGCCCGGCAAGCACGACGAAACGGTCAGCCTGCTCTGCCCGGGTGCCAACGCGAAGGATTGCCCCCCCGGTGTTGACGAGCAGGAAATGGTCCAGCACTACCTGAGCCGGCGCTACGGCGTCTAAGGCGGTCGGGCAACTGGACCCAGAACGACAACGGCGGCGCCATCGCTCGGCGCCACGAATGGACACAACACAATGAAACACTCCCTGAATCTCATCCTGACCGGCGTATTCGGCCTCGTTGCCGGCCCGGCATTGGCCCAGGGCTCGCCCTGGCTCCCCGTTCCCAAGACGGGTTCGATCACCATCACCCAGGTTTCCCAGGAAGCCACGCATTTCTACCGCGGCCCGAACGGCACGGCACGCGGCGCGTTCCCGTACGGCAAACTCGAGCAGAATACGACCTGGTTCACGGCCAACTACGGCATTGCCGACGCGGTGGCGGTGGACGCCCGGATCGGGCGGTCGGCGGCGGAAGCCGCCTCTCCGAGCCCGGCCGGCACAGGACCGCCGGCTGACCAGGATGGCAGCGCCGACATGTCAATCGGCGTGACCTGGCGCTTCGTGGACGAGGATACATCCGACACGGGCATGCCGAGCGTTGCCGTACGCGTCGGCATGATCAGAGCGGGCGACTACGATGTGGGCACACCGACGGCCATCGGAGACGGCGGCGACGGTTTCGAGGCGTCTTTGCTCGTTGGCAAGGTGATGGGACCAATCGCCGTGTCTGCCGAGTTCGGGATCAAGTCGCTGAACAACGACATACCCCAGGCAACGACCCTGGCAGCGACGGCGCACTGGTTCACCCCCGTGCCGGGGTTGTCCGTGCGGGCCCAGTATCACTCCCAGGGGACCGACGGGTCGCTCAACATCGGCACGCCGGAGGGTCCTCCCGCGCATCCGGACCGCTTTCCCCAAGTGGCCGAGGAGGTCGACCGAATATCCGTCGGCGCCACCTACAGTTTCGGCGCATTGAGCGTCGGCGTGGACAGGTTCGACACCCGCGACGGTCGCAACACCGGGGATTTCGATGCCTGGGCGGCGTCGGTGAGCTACAGCTTCGACCTTTACCAGCCGAACTAACAGTACTGCCTGACATCCTAGGAGGCGCGACGGATGTACCGCGGACTGGCCGTGGGCGTCGCCATCCCGGCCCTGGACGAGGAGGCGTCCATTGGCTACGTGGTCGGCGACCTTAAGGGCCTGCGCAACGACGACGACTCGGCGGTCATCGACGACATCGTGGTCTGCGACAACGGCTCCCGGGATGCCACCGGTGCCCGTGCCGCCGAGGCTGGCGCCCGCGTCGTGCGCGAAGCCCGCAAGGGCTACGGGAGCGCGTGCCTCGCTGCGATCGCCGGGCTTGAGCGCACGGACGTCGTGTTGTTCACCGATGCCGACCATGCCTTCCACGCCTCCCAGGCACCCCGATTGCTGGATGGCATCGCCGACGGCGCGGACCTCGCGATCGGCTCACGTGCGCTGGGCGATCTGGATCCCGGTGCGATGTCCGCCACGCAGGTGGTCGGCAATCGCTTGGCCACCGCGCTGATTCGCTGGCTTTGGAGGCAGAGGGTGACGGACCTGGGACCGTACCGCGCCATTCGCGCCCAAGCACTGTCCAGGCTCGCCATGCGCGATGCCACATTCGGTTGGACGGTCGAGATGCAGGTCAAAGCCATTCAGCACGGATTGCACATCGTCGAAGTGCCCGTCGACACCCGGGCGCGGATCGGCAAGTCGAAGATCAGCGGTACGGTACGCGGCGTTCTCGGTGCCGGCTTCGGTATCCTCTCGATGATCGCCAAGCTCCGCTGGCAGCAAGGAACCGTAGGGGACGGGCCTCGGAGTCTGCGCCGCAGGAACGGCACGAAGTGTCGTTGCAGGGCGCGGAGTTCGGGGGCGGTGGGGGCTGGGGCCGGACGGCGAGTGCGCCCCCTTGCGGGCGCGGGCGAGCGGTCTGGCGGCGTTGTCCCGTCCCGTTTCACCGAAACCGCACTTCCCGGTGCGGGCGACCACAAGGGTCGCCCCTACGCGGATTCATAGATGGGAGAAGAGCATGACGATGCGACAGGTTGCTAGCGCCGTGTTGGCGATGATTGTCGGCTGTGCCGTCGCGGCCCACGCTGCGGCGCCGCCGGAGTTAATTCCGATGTGGAACGCGAGCGACGAGACCAATACCGAGACCGTCGACCACGGCCCATGGCAGGAGATTCTTGACGCCCATTTGCAGGGGCATCCCTCCGGGGTCAACCGCTTCGACTACGCGGGATTGAAGGCCAACGCGGACAATCGCAAGAAGCTGACTTCATACCTCATGGGGCTGACCCAACGCGACCCCCGGGCACTCGCGCGGGACGAGCAGAAGGCCTACTGGATCAACCTCTACAACGGGCTGACGGTGCATGTGATCGTCGGACGGTACCCGGTAGATTCGATCCGGGACATCAAGAGCGGTCTGCTCACCCCGGGTCCTTGGGAGATGGAATTGATCACCATCCAGGGTCAGAAACTCACCCTCGACAATATCGAGCACGGCATCCTGCGCCCGATCTGGAAAGATCCCCGCATCCACTACGCGGTCAACTGCGCAAGCATCGGCTGCCCGAACCTCGCGCCGGAAGCCTACCGGTCCGACAATCTCGAACGACTCCTGGAGAACGGTGCCTGGGAGTACGTCAACCATCCGCGGGGGATGAGCGTGGACGACGGCGACCTGGTGGTATCGAGCATCTACGACTGGTTCAAGGTGGACTTCGGCGACACCGACGAAGGCGTCTTCGCCCATTTGCGCCAGTACGCCACGCCGGAGAACGCCCGGATGCTGGAAGGCCACGACGACTTCGATGACGACTACGACTGGGCGCTCAACGCACCGGATTCGCCGCCGTGAAGCGCAACCAGATCATCCTGCTCGGCGCCATCGTCGTCCTGGTGGCCCTGTTCTTCGTCTTCGACCTAGGTCGCTACCTCAACCTCGAGTACTTCCAGGAGCAACGATCCGCGGTCGTCGGCCTCTACCAGGAAAACACGCTCCTGTTCATCGTTGCGTTCATGGCGATCTACATCGCCATGGCCGCCTTGTCGCTTCCCGGTGCCGCCATCATGACGCTTGCCGCCGGTGCGGTCTTCGGCCTGCCGGTTGGCCTCGTGCTGGTGTCGTTCGCCAGCACGATCGGCGCGACACTCGCCTGCCTGCTCGCCCGCTACTTGTTCCGGGACGCCGTGCAGAACCGCTTCGGGAAGTACCTCGGCAGGATCAACGAGGGGGTGGAGAAGGACGGCGCGTTCTACCTTTTCGCCATGCGACTCGTTCCCGCCATCCCCTTCTTCGTCATCAACCTCGTCATGGCCTTGACGCCAATACGGCTGTGGACGTTCTACTGGGTAAGCCAGATCGGCATGCTTGCCGGGACGGCCGTGTACGTGAATGCCGGCAAGGAGATCGGCCAGTTGGAGTCGCTCTCGGGAGTCCTGTCGCCGACGCTGGTGATTTCGTTCGTCCTGCTCGGTGTTTTCCCGTTCATCGCCAAGCAAGCGCTCAATCTGATCTCCAAGCGGTTCGGAAAGGGCGAAACCGGCTAGCCCTGGCGGACGGCGAACTCGTCGAACGGTGCACTTCGACCAACTCGACCATTTCTCGAACTCCTGCAACCCGGGGCCAAGCGAATTGGCGAGGCACTCTCGAGGCTGGTTGCGGGTTGCGGCGCTTGCGGACGAGACGCCGGTCGCAAACCTTCTCCGCGTGGTGGATGCAGGAGGGGCTGAAGCCATGGCGCTGTGCCTGCAACGGCAAGCAAGGATTCTGCTGATCGACGATGCGAAAGGCAGGAACGTGGCCCGTCGTGCCGGAATACCCTTGGTGGGCGTCGCCGGGGTGTTGCTTGCCGCAAAGTCGAAAGGTCTGCTTGTCGCCGTGAGTCCTGTGCTCGAAGACTTGGTGGGCGTTGGCTATCGACTGTCGCGCCAGCTCATCGACGGTATACGTCGCCGCGCGAACGAATAAGTCCAACGAGGCCTCATCGGGAACGGTCTTGACGGTGGCGGTTCCGGCACGCAAGTCCTAAGCTACGCCTCGTCGCGTGAACAGGAAGGGGTAGTACCCGTCTGCCGATGAACATAGAGCCGGTCGAAGACAAGGTGTTCGGTGCCGTGGTCACGAACATGTCGCTCGGGAGCTTGACGGACGAGCAATTCGCGACCCTGAAGGCGGCATTCCTAGACTTCGGGTTTCTCGTCTTCCCCGGTCAATTCCTCTCCGATGAAGAGAACGTCTCGTTCGGCAAGCGCTTCGGTGAACTCGAGTTCGGCGCCAACCCGATGTCCAACCAGGAGAAGCTAGGCGACGGAGATTTCGGCAAGATCTTCGGTATCGACACCCAGCGCATGCGCTCCAACGTCGGCAACGAGGCCTGGCACACCGACTCCACCTACAAGCCCATCAGCAGCAAGTGCGGCATGCTGTCCGCGGTCGCGGTTCCCAAGACAGGGGGCGAGACGGAGCTTGCCGACCTCCGCGCCGGCTACGCGGCCCTCGACCAAGCCACCAAGGATCGCATCGAGGGTTTGAGCGCCTACCACTCGACGCAGTACTCCCAGGCCAACGATGTCGGCGACTTCCCGCCCCAGAACCCAGAAGGCATCTACCACGGCGAGGCCTATCTGCGGCCCCTGGTCAAAGTGCATCCGGACACGGGCGTCAAGAACCTGTTCGTCGGCCGCCACGCGTTCGGCATACCGGGGCTCGAGCGCAGCGAGAGCAAACGACTGATCAAGTCGCTGGTGGAATTCACCGTTTCGGACCCTTCCCGCGTCTACACCCACCACTGGCAACCCGGCGACACCCTGTTCTGGGACAACCGAGCCATCCTGCACCGGGCCCAACCCTACGACTACGCCGAGCCACGGGTGCTGATCGGTACCCGCGTCGCCGGCGAGCCCGAGAGCGAACTCGCGTACTACCCGTCAGATCCCGAGGCAGAGGCTGGCCGCGAAGCCCTCAAGGCGGAACTGGATTTGCTGCGTAGGGAAACAGCGGACCGACGATACGGGGGAACCACCGCCACCCGCGTCGCGTAGAGGACGGGCCTCGGAGTCTGCGACTCAGCAACGGTACCAAGGCGAGACGACGGAGGCGCAGTTCATTTGCCGGAGTCCGTGAGTCGACGAGCCAGCGTCTCCCCGGCGAGCGTCCGGCGGTACCGCTGGTTCCTGCTGGTGGGTTTGTCCGGCAGGGTCATCTCGATGATGCCGGCTTTGAGTGCGGGCTTCAGATAGGCCTCCCTGAAGCTGCGTCGGTCGCGCAGGTTCAACTCGGCCTGCAGACCGGCACGACTCATTTCCGTTTGCAGTGTTCGGACTAGCCGCTCGACGCATTCAGCTACTTGAGGGGCATCTTGGGGGGTGCCATGGCGGTCTTGGGGGGTGTCATGGAGGGGTTGGATAGAGCTTTCGTTGTATTTCAGTTGCTTATCTTGTCCGGTGGCAGTGGCAGTCTCTCTGTCCTTATCCTCCAACGGCTCACCCTGCAGGGTGTCTTGTTCACCAAGCTGTTCGCGGGCGGTCTGGTCTGCCAGCGCAAACGCCGAGTGCGCCGGTAGCCGGACGCGAAACCAAGTCCGATCCTCGTCGCTCTCGAAGCTCGGTGCGGGAGAGCCGTTGTCGCGCATGGCGCGGAGTATCTTCGGTACGCCGGTCGAACGGCCCTCCGCGAGGTCAAGTTCCTTCAGAAACTCGCCGATCCGCCGGTTGCGGTAGCGCCGGCTCACCGCCTGGCCCCGCTGCAGATCCGCCATCCGGATAGAGCGATCCGCACCTGGATAGCTGAGGACCAGCAACTCCTCCGGCATGACCCGCACCTCAACTGGTTCGCGTTCCTCGTAGGAGCGGTGGTAGATGGCGTTGCCGAGCGCCTCTTCGATGGCGGCAATCGGGAAGTTCCAGAACCGCTCGGCTTCGGGCCTGTGGGGGTCCTTGACGACCGCCTCCTTCAGGAAGTTACGCTCGATGTAGCTCACGGCGTCGCGCAGGATCGCCGCCAGCGGCCCGCGAAACTCCTTCTCCTCGAAATAGTCGCCGCCGGGACCGTCCGGAAACCAGACCACATCGATCTGCGTTGCGGGAAAGAACTCGTGCGGACGGTCGTTGAAGAACAGTAGGCCAACGTTCTTGGGAAACAGCGCTTCCCGGGGACCGCCGACGATGTTCATGCGTCGTCCCAGAGCGTCCATCGACAGCTCGGCGACTTCCTGTAGGAGGTCGCTGCCGACATCCTGCAGGTGTTGCTGAATCAGCCGGAACGAGAGATTGTCCAGCGAGGCGTTTCGGTGGAAGCGGTCGTCGAACGGCACCGTCGCGGCCAATGCGAGCAACTCGCGCTCGTCCTCGCTGCGCGCCCGAACCGTGCTGCTGTGTCTGCGGATGAAGTAGGCCCACTCGCGGCTGCTCGTGGAGAGGCTGACTTTCGTTCGGTACGGCCGCGTTTCCCCGCCGGGTGCGTAAAGCACGAGGATCGTCCTGCCGTCGACATCGTGGACCGCCGTCAGTGGATGGTAGGGCGGCTGAATCGCCGAGTTGCCCAGGTTGAGCAACTCCTTTTGTATGCCGTCGATGGCAGCCGGGTCCAACCCCTTCGGCGGCAACACCGGTCGACCGTCGCGTTCCTCCACACCGAGCAGGACGTAGCCGCCCCCGAGATTGTGGAAATCGTTGGCAAACGCTCCGAGCGTCGCCAGGACGCTCTGCGGGTTCCATCCGGCCTTGTACTCGATGCGCTCGCCCTCGATGGTACGCCGATGCAACAGGCTGTCGATGTTGATGGGGAGGGCGAGTGTCATGGCGGAGTCGCGGCGCGGGGCCGTTTGTCGCGTATGCCTGCCGGTTTGGTCGTCTTGGATCATATAACGACCTCAAGCAACCCCTGCACCGCAGCCTGGCCTAGCGACGCCATACCCGTCCAGATGCCGACGT
>JAPOYW010000431.1 GCA_026706425.1 Gammaproteobacteria bacterium | reverse complement strand
CTAGACTCCTTCGTAAAGACGGGCCTGGGCCCTGCCGTCGTGGAATGCGTCGGCTGGTCTCATCAATCCCCGGAGAAACTCCGGCACGCCCCTTTCGGGTATCGTCTTGTTCGTCTCGATGAGCGTCGACACGGTCTTGCCGACACTCTCAAGAGCACTCCGCATGGCGGTGGTATGTGCCAAAGGCGCACGCTCGTCAACGCCGCCGTGTGATAGGAACACCGGCACGTTGATCTGCGCTGCGTGATGGACAGGCGATTGGGCACGATGTTCCGCCGCATCCCGGCCGATCCATCTCGCCAGGCTCTCCTCATCGCCCAGGTGCCTAGGGGCGACACCCGGTCTTCCCCAGAGCAACGCCAGATCGTAGATCCCGGCATGGCCGGCCGCGCAGCGGAAGAGGTCGGGTTCCCGCGCCACGGCCGCCAGGGCGGCGAAAGCGCCGTAGTGAGTCCCTAGGACGCAGACACGGTTTGCATCGATGTTCTCCTGTTCGGCAACGCTGCGGGTGGCGTCGACGATATCGTCGATGATCGCCGCGCCCCACTGCCGGTACCCGGCACGCTCGAACTCGCGCCCGAAACCGCCGGAGCCCCGGTAGTTGACCCGCAACACGGCGAAACCGCGATTGGCGAAGAACTGCACCACGGGATCGAAAGTCCAGCTATCGCGGATCCCGTGGGGACCGGCGTGCGGCAGCACGACCATGGGGAGGGAGGGCGCGGGGTTGTTGGGGACCGTGAGGTAGCTCAAGAGGTCCGTCCCGTCCCGAGCCTTGAGGTTCAACGCCGAGGAACCCGCCATCTGCGATGCGTTGATTCCGCGCCGCAGGGCCATCAGCGGTCGGAGGCTCTTCTTCTGTGGCTCCATCAGGTGCCAAGCGCCCGGGTTGCGGTCGCTGGACGCAAAAAGCACCAGACGCCTACCGTCTTTGGAGGCGCTGACGATCCTGACCGCCTCGCCCCGGAAGGTGCGCGCGGTCTGTCGCAGCACGTCGATCTTCGCATCGCTGCCGTCGAGTACCGCGAACTTGGGACTCACGCCTTCGATCTCGACGCCGACGATCTTCGTACCCGCAGCGTTCCAAGCGACTTCACCGACGTCGAACCTGTTGTCTTCCTTGACCATCTCGAACTCGCCGGCTAGTGGATCCAAGGCATACAGCGCGATCCGGTCGCTCGCATGGTTGCTGAGCACGTAGAGCTTGCCGTCGCCGCCGAATCCGACCGGGTTCACGGTCACCGAGCGATCCTCGCCCAACTCCGAACTGATGTCCGTCCATTCAGCGTCGGGGCTCGCACGATAGAACATCGTCCGCCCGCCCCCCTCAAGCCAACCCAAAGCGAATCGCGCGTTGCCCTCCCGATCCGGATACAGGTTGCCGTAGGGCACGGGACCCCGTTGCCGCTTGCGAAGGCGGGCGTTATCCGCCCTGGTGTAGATGTCCAGCAACATCAAGGCCGGACTCACGCGGCCCCGGTGCGGATACAGCGGTTGCTCGCCACGCTCTATCTGGACGTTGCGCTCGTTGTATTCCGCCGTGTCGACAATCGTGGCGCCAATCCGCCTCTCTCCGTCACGAAAAAGCTGGTAAGGGCTGCTCCATCGTTTGCCGTTCGCGTTGGCCGCGAAGAAGCTGTTGGTCGGCCAGTCGCGATCCGAACGCTTGGTCGCCAACCGGGTGGTGATCACGATGCGTTCGCTGTTCGCCCACCAGTACTTCGACACGGTTACGTATTCGACATCCCGGGGTATTCGGCCGACCCGTGCCAAGGTGTCGAAGTCCAGAACCTGTACAGCCGTATCGCTCCTTGCTGCCAAGTAGCGCCCATCGGGCGAAACCGTGACATCGGTCGTGGGTGGCGGTGCAAAGAAGTGCTCGGTCGGGACTTCCTCGGCGCCGGCACCACGACTCGCCAGCAGCCCAAGGATCCCGTACAGACAGACGGCTAGGGCTAATCGTTGCGTGATCACAAGTCTCCTCCCTGGCGTCAGGCCGACACGCCGGCGGATCGTTGGTCTCACCAACACGCTCCCCCGGCAATTGCGACTGGAGCGCCCAATTCATTTCCCACTCGGAGCGAAAGGGCGACGCATTCCCCATTGCCGTCGCCATACTCCCCGCTCCCAAGATCACCCTAGACCAACGATTCGCAGGAGGCAAGGTTGCTAGATTCCTGCCTGCTGCTAGGTTCCCGCCCCTTCCCGCAGTTCGACGATCCCACCGGCTCGGAAGTCGCCGAACGTCTCCTCTTGACCCGATGGCCAGCGCACGACGACGTTCCTGACCGCCGCTTCCCGGCCAAGCCCGAAGTGGACTCGCGGGTCGTTCGACGAGAGGTAGCTGCCCTCCGGCTGTACGTTTCGATTGAGACGCGTTGCCCCAACGGTGGCCGAGACGACGGCACCGTGGGCATCGCGGCCTTCCCGTTCCAAAACCCGAAACCGGATCCAGTTGCCACGCCCCGGAACCCGGTTCATGAGCAGATACGCCGGTGCATCCCGGTTGACCACCAACAGATCGAGCCCGCCGTCGTCGTCCACATCGCCCACGGCGAGCCCGCGGCTGGTGTGAATCAGGGGCTCGGCCGTGCCGCCGATGGGTGCGACATCCTCGAACTTCCCGCGGCCGACACCGCGGAACAGCACATTCGGCTCCACGTAGATGTCGCCGAGGCGCAACTCGCCCGGGGCAACGCGACCGTTGGCCTGGTAGAGATCCAGGCGACCGTCGTTGTCGAAGTCGGCCAAGACGACGCCGAACCGGGTGTATTGGCGGCTGGTGACGCTCAAGCCGACCTCGACGGTGGCGTCGGTGAACCAATTGCCGTCGTTCCGGAAGAAGGAGTCCGTCTGGCCCTCCAGATTCACGACCAGCAGGTCGTCGTCGCCGTCGTCGTCCACGTCTCCGGCGACGACGCCCATGCCGGCTTTGGCGAGTCCGTTCCCGTCGACGCCGCAGCCCCACAGCAACGCCTCTTCCTTGAAACGCAGATCTCCCTGGTTCAGCCACAACTGGTTGACCATGCCGTCGTTGGCGACGAAGACGTCCATGCGTCCGTCCCGGTTGAAGTCGGCCCCGACGACGCCGAAGCCGTTGCCGAAGGCGTTGTTCAGGCCCGCCTCGACGGTGACGTCGGTAAACGTGCCATCGCCGTTGTTGCGCAACAGCGTATCCACCGCCGGCGCGTCGTAGTTTCCCGGCGGACAGTAGGTGAGCAGGCCCGCGATGTAGCAATCGAGTTCGGCAACCGGCGCCCAGTTGATGTAGTTGGCAACGTAGAGGTCGAGATCGCCGTCGGAATCGAGATCAAGGAACGCGCCGGAAGCCCCCCAGGCGGCATCGCCCACGCCGGCTTCGTCGGTGACGTCTTCGAACCGACCGTTGCCGTCGTTCCGCAAGAGCACGTTCGGACCCCAGTTGGTCACGTAGAGGTCCACGTCGCCATCGTTGTCGTAGTCGCCGGCGGTGACTCCCATTCCGTATCCCCGGTCGTCGGCGCCATGGCCCTCCGGCGCCGCCTTGAAGTGACCGCCACCCTCGTTGAAGTAGAGCCGGTTGCCCGGCTGTTCGCTATCGTCGGTGAGATCGCCACTCTGCACGATGTAGGCGTCCAGGTCACCGTCTCCGTCCAGGTCGGCGAGCGCCGCCCCGCTGCCGGTGATCTCTGGCAGGAAGTGCCTGCCCGAGTGGCCCGAACGATGCTCGAAGTCGATGCCGCGCCGAGTTGCCTCCTCCGCGAACCACGGCGGTCCCGCGTCGTTGCCCTTGTCCGTCTCCGAGCAGCCGCCCAGAATCGCGAAGACCCAAGCGGCAACCGTCACACGTCCGGGAGGCGTTACGGCAATGCGCATTCGTCGATCAAGCACCCCGTGCCTCGATCACCGCCAACTGTTGACGCGCCTGCGCCAGTTCGTCGGGATGCGTACCGATTCGTTCCGCCCAGGCGAAGGCGTCGCGCGCCTCTTCGATTCGTCCCACCTCGGCCAGGCAAAGACCCAACCCGATGTGGCCCTTGGCGATCGAGATGTCGATATCCACCAGGCGCTGGAACCGTTCGATGCACTGCGGCCAACGCTCCCGTGAACCTTCGATGGCACCGGCGGTATACAGCACTTCGACCGGGTCGTCGGTGCCGCCCAGAAGCGCCAGGTCGAAGGAAGCCAGGGCGTCGTCGTAGCGTTTCGCCCGCATGGCGAGGCGAGCCAATTGCTCGTGAGCCCACGCATTGGTCGGATCGCCCTCGATGGCTAGCCCGAGGTGGTACTTCAACCGTTCATCGTCACCAAGTTCCCGGTATATGTCGGCCAGAGAGAGGTGGAAACGGAATTGGTGCGGATGGACTTCGATTCCGCGCTTGAGAATTTCCACGGCCTTGTCGGTGTCGCCCGTGCTCTTGTAGGCCCAGGACAGATTGCTGATCAGGCCTTCGTCGTCCGGCTTCCACGCCGCTAGGGGTTTGATGACTTCCAGCGCCTTGCGTGGCAGGTTCGCTTTGATGAGGTCCTGGCCCCGTATCAGCCGACGTCCGAATCCACCGACATACTCGGTCTTGCGGGCGACGCGGGGATCCGTCCATTCGATAAGGTGTCCGACCCGCCCTCGCGCCATGGCGATTCGGGCATCGTCCGTCCTTCCCACGGCCCGGTACGCCTCGCCAAGCATCCGTTGGACCTGTGGATGCGGAATTCGGTCAACGACCGGCTCCAGGACAGCGATGGCCTCTTCGAACCGCTCCTGGCGCAACAGCGTTTGGGCGATCCCGGCCGAGGCAGGCGACTTCGGTTCGAGTTCCCGGGCGCGTTCGTAGGCGGCCCTCGACTCGTCGTAGCGGGCCTGTTCCAACAACCACGCGCCACGCCAAAGCCACGCGGGCGCATAGTCGGCCTCGATGGAAAACGCCTCGTCGAGCGCTGCCAACGCGCGGTCGAAGTCCGCTGCCTTGCCATGCAGCAGGGCACGAAAGTACGGCCAATCGAACTCTTCGGGCGCAAGAGACTGTGCCTGCCGGTAGGTCGCGATGGCGGCCGGATCGAAGCCGTTGACGTCGTAGGCCATCGCCAGCCGCCCGCGCAAATCGCCGGAATCCGGTGCCGTCCGGACACCAGAGAGCAGGTCGTCGATGAGGCCGAGGAGATCCTCATCCGCGCCTTCCATCGATGGAACCACGGGTTCGTTCGGATCCACTCTCGAACACGCCCCCAACAGCGCGACAAGGGCCAGTGCGAGTAGCAAACCCGGGAGCACCGCGCCGTCATGCCCTCCCAACCTGGAACCGGAATTCCGACCATGATGCGTCGAGAAGTGCGGGCTAGTGTGCCGCTTCCGAATTATCGAACCCTCGAGTTGCACACGACACGTTAATGTGAACCATGCCTATGCTTCTGTTCCCAAGGCGGCACTCCTCCATTTGCCTTGCGTCGGCGGTTTTCGAGACGATGTCGGCATTGTCCGGGTTGGTTCGGAATCGGAGCACTAGGGAGCAGACTGGATCAGCTTGCACTTCCGTTGCTTGTCGAGGGTCAGCTCCAGTCGTTCGCAGCGGATGCGCGCGGCCGTGAAGGGGCGGTGTCCCGGCCCGATGATGCGAAATCGATTCCCGAACAGGGAAGATGCCCGGGCGACCCTCACCTCATCGCCGACCTTCAAGCGGCTGACCATGGCCTGCCCACCCTCGAACAGCATTTTGCCGTCCAGCACCACGAGTTGGCGGTCGCGAAGCAGCGGTCGTACCCGGGTGACCTTTGCGGTAAAACGATCGGGAATGGTCAGCACCGTTCTTTGCACCGATCTTTGTTCGACTGCGGGTGCGGGACTGGGCGGGCGGGCGGATGCTGTTGGCTTCTCTTCGGCCGGCGCGGGGGTCGGCTGGATCGCGCTTGGCTCAACAACCGGTGGAGGTCGGACGGGACGACGAACGACATCGGTGGGCGTTTCGGGCAACGCGGCCGGGACAGGATCGTCAGTTGTCGAGTCCGCGTCGGGGCTAGCCGCTGCCTCGCCGGGAGACGCGAAACGCTCGGCCGCCACTCGAAAACACTCATCTCGGCGCGCATCGTCGTCGATGGCGGCGCAGGCCAATACCATGAGGCAGGCGGCTCTTTGATTCGGCGGCAGGTCGTCGCAGTTGTCCTCGGCACCGGCAAAACCGCTCAACAGAGACGCCAGCCCACCGAGCCATGCCGAGCCAACAGACAATCGGTTGCTAGTACGCCTTGCCATGTCAAGGACTCTACGCGTTGCGTGAAATAAACGCCAGCACGCCCCCCCGTCACCCAAGGGGATGCGCCCGGAACGACTGAACCAAATGCGGCATCTCGATAGCGACCAGCAGGGGATGCGGTTTCGGCACCGCAAAGAAAAGCCCGGCGACGAGGTGGTCGTCGCCGGGCTGGAAGGTCGCGTCCGTAGGCGTCTAGACGACTAGAACCCTATCCGCAACGAGGTGTACGCGAGCCGGCCCATGATGTCGTCCACGTAGGATTCGTAGCCAACACCGGACGGGAACGGGTCGGGTTCGGTACCGAAGATATTCCGGACACCAAGGTTGAAGTTGACGTAGCCGAGGCCAAACACATCCGGTCGGTTGTAGTTGTAGTTCAGATCCCAGTAGTGCCGCGAGTCGATCTTGCAGTACGGGTTGCGGTCCTGATCCTCACAGGCATCCGCTTCCGTCCACATGCTTTCGATGATCCGCTTGCCGTTTGCGTCGCGCTGGATGTTGTCCTCGTGCCAAATCTGGCCTTCACCGCTGCCACGGGGCAGGTCGGGATTGATCAACGCGTAGGTGACAGTACGGAGACCGTTCACTTCCTCGCTCAAAGGACCGTTCGGGTCGGCGTAGTCGCCGTAGGAATCGAGGTTGCGCACGGCACCGTTGGTGCAGAACGGGTCGGTCAGGATCTCGCCGCCTTCGAGGCGCCAAGACCCGTCCTCCATCTGGGTCGGGGTCCCGTGCCGGGCGCGGCAGTCCGCGGTCTTGGCGAGCAACTCGTCCCAAGCCGCGTTGACATCCGTGAGCGCACTATGCCAGCGCACCTGCAACTGGGCACTGTGGTTGCCCCGGAACCAGCGCAGACCCATGTTCACCCGGTATTCGGGTGTCGCCGGTAGCGGCGAGAAGAGTCCATTGCCGCCGCCAAATCGCGCCTGATTTCGGTTGCCGACGCCGTCAACACGAATTCCCGCGTTCTGTTGCAGACCGCCTGCCGCCCAACGCTCGAGACTCAACTCCAGCATCTTGGTGGCGGATACGTTCAACGAGAAGCCTCCGTAGTCGCCGCCGATCAATGGAATCTCCGAACCGTCGAAGTTGTAGGTGCCGTTGAAGATCAACGTGGTGGCCGTCTGCTCGCCCTGGTTAACCCAGGAGTCCCGAACGCTCACCAAGCGTCCATCCTCGTCCCTTTCGATCAGATGGCCATGGGTCACCGACTCCATCTCGGCGAGGTAGGCCACGGCGGCGGCCTGCCGACACTGCAACTCATCGGCGGGGGTCATCTCCGCATACTGCACGGCGTTGCGGGGATGCGGTGACGGATACTGGTCGAGCGGGAAGCGGTTCT
>JAPOYW010000535.1:3596-7568 GCA_026706425.1 Gammaproteobacteria bacterium | reverse complement strand
CGCGCCCGCCAGGGCGCGCCGTCCTAACGCGCCCGCCAGGGCGCGCGGTCGCCCGCGACGTCAACGGGCGCTTCAGGGACGGGACAAGCCCGTCCCCTACGATCTACTACAATGGCCGGTGTTGATGGCGGTTCGTACCGACCCATGGAACAGACGATGGAAAAGCCGCCCACGACTGCGCCAAAGCCATCCGTCGAGAAGAAACCGAGCGTCGTCTTCGAAGCGCCGGATTTGGCCCGCCCCGGCGAGACGGTGTCCGCCGAAGAGATCCAGTTCTTCGTGGACAACGGGTTCCTCGTCAAGAAACGCCTGATCGAGGCAGCGGCGGTCGAGGAAGCGCTTGGCAAGATCTGGGTGTATCTGAGAGACCAAGTGCCGATGGCCGAGGGGGCGACTGCGCCGTCGCCTGGCGACCCGTCGACGTGGGCGAGTCCTGAGTGGGCACCGATGCCGAAACCGGATGAGTCGGGTCCTTACCAGGGCCGGCAGCGCATCGCCTACGGGGGGCACACCGTCAAACTACACGACCTCGGCAATGCCGACTTTCTGATGGACCTGGTTCCCAACCACCCCCAGGTCCGCGCGGTGGCCAAGGTGATTCTCGGCGACGATCTCAGACCGAGCGAACGGACCCGGGGCGTCTATGCGGTGTTTCCCAACGCCAGCGAAGTCGATACGGACGACCCCGAGCGATTCACGCGGTCCCTTGGTCCCCACACCGACCAGGTCTGCCAGCAACTCAATGCCTGCGTCTATCTGGACGATGTCCCGGCCCGCAGCGGCGGCTTCACGGTCTATCCGGGCAGCCACCAGATCATGTTCCGAGCGCATCGCTTCGAGGCGAACTGGTCGCCGCTTCCCGATTTCCGAGACGCTCTGAGACGGGTAGTCGCCGAAATCGAACCCGTCGAGTTCGCGGGCGAGAAGGGCGATGTCATCTTCTGGCACGGACGGACGGTCCACTCGGCGGGCGTGCATATGGGCGATTCCATCCGCTGGGCCGTCTTCGCCGACTTCACTGTGGACCGGGAAGTCCTCTCGCCCGAAGAGCACAAGCGCATCGGGCAGTTCGAGTGGTTCAAGGACGCCAAGCGCTTCGCCGAGGATGCCCGGGTGGGCGAGGAGATGTGGCGCGGTTGGCGGCTGGGGCACTAGATGTCGGTCTACACCAACCTTCGCATCTGGGATGGGGTCTCGGACGGATACGCAACCTTCGACTCCATCGCGGTTGAGGACGATTCCATCGCTAGATTGGGGAACGGCTGGCAGGGCGAGGACTGCGTTGGTCTGACGGCGATGCCTGGGCTCATCGACGCCCACGTTCACATGGTTCTCGATCCCGCCATCGCCTCGCTTAAGGACCAGTTGGCACAGAAGCCCAGGGTCATCCGCAAGAAGATGAAGAAGCGTGCGGAGGCCATGGTTCGCCACGGCATCACCACGGCCCGCGACCTCGGCGGCGGCGACTGGCTGGAGCTCGAACTTCGTGATCGCATCAACGCCGGCGAGATCCTCGGCCCGCGCCTGCTGTGCGCCGGTCAGCCCGTCACTTCCGTCAAGGGCCACTGCCACTTCTGGGGCGGCGAGTCGGCAGACCTGGAAGGGGCGAAAGCGGTCATCGAACGCCAGCACGCCCACGGCGTCGATCTCATCAAGGTCATGGCGACGGGCGGCATGCAGACGCCCGACAGCCAACCCAAGGACGCGCAGTTCGACCAGCCGACGACCACTGCCATCGTCGCTGCGGCGAAGGAACTCGGCTACGACGTCGCCGCCCATTGCCACGGCACGCCGGGCATTCGTCACGCGGCCAACGCGGGGGTGCGCAGCATCGAGCATTGTTCGTGGATCGGTGCCGAGGGCAAACGCGAACCCTACAATCCAGCGGTCGCCGCCGAGATCGCCCGCCGGGGCGTGTGGGTGTCCCCGACCATCAACGCCGGTTGGGGGCGCTTCCCGGAAGAGTTCGCCGTTGCCGTGCGAGAGAACATGCGTGGCATGAAGGCGGCCGGATGCCGGCTGGTCGCCTCCACCGATGCCGGAATCCCCAATGTTCGCCACCAGGATCTCGCCCGAGCGCTGCCGGTGTTTGCGCGGCTAGCGGAACTCGAGCCTATCGAGGTCCTGAAGTGCGCCACGAGCGAGTGCGCAGCGGCCCTCGACCTCGCCGACGTTACCGGCACCTTGCGCGAGGGCCTGTCCGCCGATCTACTATTCGTGCGGGGGGATCCACTCGCCGACTTGCAGACCCTGCAACAGCCCGTCAAGGTTGTGGTTCGGGGTCGAGAAGTGGAACCGGCACCAGCCGAACCAGCAGAGGAGAAGCAGCAGGCATGAGTTTTCGAGAGGAAGTCCGGGACTGGCTGGACGACAACTGTCCGCCGACGATCCGCCAGCCGGCGGGACCCGGCGAAGGAACCGGCGGCGGTCGCCGGGCCACCTACCCGAACCCGGAGGTCAAGCTCTGGCTCGACCGCATGGCCGAGAAAGGCTGGACGGCGCCGACTTGGCCCAAGGAATACGGTGGCGGCGGGCTCACCAAGGAAGAGGCGGGTGTGCTTGGCGAAGAGATGCGCCGTATCCGCGCGCGACCCGCCCACACGGGCATGGGGCTCTCCATGATCGGTCCCGCGCTCCTGGAGTTCGGCTCCGAGGAGCAGAAACTCGAACACCTGCCGAAGATCGTCCGCGGCGACATCTGGTGGTGCCAGGGCTACAGCGAACCGGGCTCCGGTTCGGACCTCGCGAGCCTTTCGACCAAGGCCGTCGACGATGGCGACGACTTCATCGTCAACGGCTCGAAGATCTGGACCTCCAGCGCCAACTTCGCGGACTGGATGTTCTGCCTGGTGCGCACCGAGCCGGACGCGCCGAAGCACGAAGGCATCTCGTTCATCCTGTTCGACATGGAAACGCCGGGCGTCAGCGTCAAGCCGATCCGGCTCATCAGCGGCGCGTCGCCGTTCTGCCAGACCTTCCTCGACAACGTCCGCGTGCCGAAGCGGAACTTGGTGGGTGAACGCGGCAAGGGCTGGACCGTCGGCAAGCGCCTGCTGCAATACGAACGCACGTCCATCGGCGGCGGAGGCGGCGGAGGGGGCGGCAACCCCATGGCCGACCTCGCCAGGCGGTACGTCGGCCAGAACGGCGGCCAGGTCGCCGATCCGGAATTGCGCAAGCGGCTGATCGCGCACCGCATTACCGACCGGGCGTTCGGTCTGACGGTTCGCCGCAACGGCGAGGAACTGAGATCCGGCGGTGCGCCGACCTTCCTGTCGTCCATGTTCAAGCTCTACGGCACGGAGCAGAACAAGGCCCGCTACGACCTGATGCTCGACATGATGGGCAGCCAGATGCTCGGCTGGGCGGGCGAGGGCTTCGACGGACGCGAACTGTCCGCGACCCGGGAATGGCTGCGCTCGCTCGCCAATTCCATCGAGGGCGGCACGTCCGAGATCCAGTTGAACATCATCGCGAAACGCATTCTCGGGTTGCCGGATTGATCGGAAACCACGCAGGGAACGGAGGGGGGACATGAAGAAACTACTGGCGTTGGCGGCTTTCGCGGCCGCCTCGGCGGGTGCGCAAGAGTTGGAGGAACTGTCGCTCAGCGAACTGCTGGCGCGTTTCGGGTGGGACTTCGAGGCCACCGAGATCACCACCGAGAAGGTCGGCGACGGCCTCTACGTGCTGTTCGGCGTGGGCGGGAACATCGCCGTATCCGTGGGCGAGCAGGGGGTTCTGATCGTCGACGACATGTTCCCGGAGATGATCCCCAAGGTGGAAGCGGCGATCAAAGAGCTAGGCGGCGACGGCATCGACTTCGCGGTCAACACCCACTGGCACTTCGACCACGCCGAGGGGAACCTGGCGGTGGGTCCGGCGGGAACGTGGATCGTTGCCCACGAGCACTCCGCGCAGATGATGGCCAAGGCGAACCCGATCTACCTGCCCCGCGTCACGACCTATCAG
>JAPOYW010000535.1:0-3586 GCA_026706425.1 Gammaproteobacteria bacterium | reverse complement strand
CCGGATGCGCGTCCCGCCATCACCTACGACGACCGGATGCGTTTCCACTTCAACGGCGACGTGATCGACCTGATCCACGCCGGTCCCGCGCATACCGCAGGGGATACCGCCGTGATCTTCCGCAACCACAACGCAGTGCACTTCGGGGACGTGTTCAACAACGCGGGCTACCCGTTCATCGACGCCGACAGTGGCGGCGGCATCAACGGCATGATTACGTTCTGCGAGGCTGTCCTAGCCGAGATCGGCGACAATGGCATCGTCATTCCCGGCCACGGACCCGTGACGGACAGCGCAGCGCTCAAGGCGTACATCCACATGCTGAAGACCGTTCGCGACCGGGTCTCGGCGATGATGGCGGAGGGGAAGAGCCTGCTCGAGATTGTGGCGGCACGGCCGACCGCCGAGTTCGACGAGACCTACGGGCCGGAAATGAACTCCCTCGGCCTGGTGGATCGCGCCTACACCAGCCTCAAGCGGGACGCCGCCTCGCAGTGAAGGTCACGCCAAGCGACGTCACGTTGGGAGCGACGGTTACCGAAGTCAGCTTGGCTGCGCTCTCCGACGACCAGTGGCAGCGCATCGAGGAGGCCTTCCACCAATACGCAGTGCTCATCTTCCCGAAGGCGGACCTGACCGAGGACGAGCACATCGCCTTCAGCCGCCGCTTCGGGCCGCTGGAACGGACGCTCTCGAAACGCACGGCGCGCCAGGAGATCTCGCTCTTGTCCAACGTCGCCAAGGACGGCAGCATTGCCAAACCCGACGACGCCCTCGGTCTCTTCCTCAAGGGCAACCGCTACTGGCATACGGACTCCTCGTTCAAGAAGGTCGCCGCCAAGGCCTCGCTGTTGCGTGCGTTGGAGGTCCCGGACACCGGCGGCGACACCGAGTGGGCGGACATGCGGGCGGCGTGGGATGCGCTGGATGAGGTTACCCAGGCGCGCCTCGAAGGATTGGTGGCGGTGCACTCCTACGCCTACTCCCAGAGCAAGGTCGGCGGCATCGCGCTGCTCACCGAAAAGGAGCGGGACGCACTGCCGCCCGTGCGGCATCCGCTCGTTCGCACCCACCCGGCAACGGGTCGGAAGAGCCTCTACGTCGGGCGTCACGCCTCGCACATCATTGGAATGGACGAAGAAGAGGGCAGGGCGCTGTTGGCGAAGCTCACCGAGGATGCCTGCCAGCCGCCGCGGATCTTTCGGCATCGATGGCACGCCGGCGACATCGTCGCCTGGGACAACCGCTGTGTGCTGCACCGGGGACACCCGTGGCCATTCGGGCCGCCGAGGGTCATGCGGCGGACCACGGTGGCCGGGGACGGCGAGAACTTGTGGGCGATCGGGAAGTTAGAGGCTTAGAGGCTCGCTACGGGCCGAAGACTGATCTCTATTCGAGGAGCGTCCGTCGTGTGCGGGGTTACTTCGCGGCCTCGATCAGGGCGATATCCTGTTTGAGGAGCGCGTTGACCAAATCGTTAAGGCCAATGCCTTTCTCTTTCGCGCGCGCCTGCAGGTAGTCCCTAACGGAATCCTCTAGAAACACTGGCAACTGAAGCTCGGCGTCCTCTCGGTAGAATCGGCCACGCTCGCCCTGTGAGAAATCGTACTCGGATCGCATGCTACTCTTCGTATTGCCTCCGCTCGGTTCGCGCTGCCCTGCGGGCTGAGATGATTCTAACATCGGCAGTGTTCTCGTTCGCCTCGGTGTGAGTATGCACTGTAACGAGAAGGTCACCGTTCTCGGCTCGACCCATCGTCACCCACCGGTCCTCGGTGCCGCTATGTTCCGGGTCGTAGACGGTCTTGGCCAACGGGTCGAGGAACACCGTTGCGGCGAGTTCGAACCTGACGCCATGCTTGTTCCTATTGGTTGCGGCCTTGCTAGCGTCCCAAGTGAATCGGTATTGGTACATCGCGGTTGACAGACGGCGAGTCAAACCACCGTCACGACACCATCCTCCAAGTGGCGCCAAGCCGATGTGGCAGAATCGTCCTCTCCCGCCACAGACGAAGCAAGTAGTGATCGCACGATGTGTTGTGTCGGTGTCCCACACCGGGGATAGTCGACGGACTAACGTGGCACGCGCCACTGAGGCCGCTCATGCTTAGGCGCGTCGGCGGGTACCTCTTCCCGCGGGAAGACGAAGCCCCGGAAGCCAGCCGGCAGTTGGAGCGGGAAGGCTACGCGGTGCTGCGGGGCGTGCTTTCGCCGCGTCAACTGGGGCCGATCCGCAACGAGATCGCCCGCATCTACGCCAACCGGCCCCGGGACGGCCGGGCCGGCATCCAGGACGAGGATTTCCGCTACGAGATGTTCAACAAGAGTCCGCGCGCCCAGAAACTCGCGGGTCGGCGGGAAATCCTGGACGTGATCGAACCGCTCCTGGGCGAGGACTGCCACATCATCGCCAATACCTGCTGGCGCAACCCGGCGGGCACCGAGCACCGTCACGGTGGCGGCGGCTGGCACATCGATGCGGGACCACATATTCCACGCCCCCCGGGTACACCGTGGCCCGCCGACGTTCCCTATCCCGTGTTCGCCATCGGGGCGCACATTTTCTTGGAGGACTGTCCCATTGAATGCGGCCCCACGGCGGTCATTCCCGGCAGCCACACGTCGGGTCAGCCGCCGCCCTTCGACCGGCGCATGGACGAGACCCTGATCTGCCAAGGGCAGGGTGCGCTCCCGTTGACGGCGGTGGCCGGCGATGTCGCCTTGTTCGCTTCCGACGTCTGGCACCGCCGACTTCCGGCGCGCGAGGGCGACAAGGGCCGGTTCTTCCTGCAGGTGCACTACGCGCGCCGGGACATCGCCCAGCGCATCAAGCGCACCGCTACCGTGAACCACGTCGATCTCCCCGCCTTGGAGCGCATCCGCTCGAAGCGGGAACGCCGCCTGCTGGGACTGCATCCGCCCGGCTTCTACGACGGTTGATGCGGACGTGATCCCGCAACGTTGGCGCACGCCCGTCGCCTTCCTCGTGCTCGCGAGCATCGCGATGCCCTTGGGGTTTGCCGCCTGGCGCGCGCTTCTCGACAACTTCGCCATCGAGGAAGCTGCGTTCACGGGTCGGGAGATCGGCATCCTGCAGAGTCTCCGGGAGATTCCCGGCTTCCTCGCCTTCACCGCGGTGTTGGTCATCCTCGTGCTGCGCGAGCAGACGTTCGCCGTGGTCTCCGTTGCCGTATTCGGCATTGGCGTGGCGTTGACGGGCTTCTTCCCGAGCGAATACGGCCTCTATTTCACCGCCGTTCTGATGTCCATCGGCTTCCACTACTTCGAGACCATCCGCCAGTCGCTGTCGCTGCAATGGCTCTCGAAGGAGGAAGCGCCGCGCATCCTCGGCCGCCTCATCGGCGTCGGCTCGGCGACCTCGCTGGTCGCCTTCGGGGCGATGTTCATCGCGCTCAAGGTGTTCGAATTGGAGTACCGCTGGATCTACCTGGCTGCGGGCGGCGGCGCGCTGGTGATCGCCATAGCGCTCATGGGCTACCCGCACTTCGAAGGCGCGACTCCCCAGCGCAAGGAGATCGTGCTGCGGGGCCGCTACTGGCTGTACTACGGGCTGACCTTCCTGTCC
>JAPOYW010000283.1 GCA_026706425.1 Gammaproteobacteria bacterium | reverse complement strand
TCGACTTCCTCGACCGTGTCGGACTGATCGTCGCCCGCTTCTTCGAGAATCTCGCTGATCTCGTCGACAAGCTCCCGGGAGACCTCGGAGAAGTTGTTCACGAAATTGAGCGGATTCTTGATCTCGTGCGCCACGCCCGCCGTCAGCTGGCCGAGCGATGCCAGCTTCTCTTCGGCCACGATCTGCTCCTGCGCTTTGCGCAGTCGCTCCAGAGCCTGTTCCAGATCCTGGTTCTTCTCGTCGAGTTCCTGCGCAAGCTTCTCGACCAGGTTCAACCGCTGGACCTCCAGCGCATAGCGCCGGAAGACCTCCAGCGCATTCGCCATGTCGGTCACCTCGTCGTTTCCAGTCACGGCGACCGGAACCTCCAAGTCGCCTCCGGCCATGTCCCGCATGTTGCCGGCAAGCTCGACCAACCGGCGGATCAAGTGCCTGCCCACAAACAGCCACCCGATCAAGACCGCGCCGACCACGCTCACCAGGGTCAGCGCCACAAGCAGAACCATGCCGGTCGTCGCCGCCTCCTGGGATTCGGTGTTCACGGCGACCGCCTGGCGATTGATCTCCGCCACCAGAGCCTCCATGTCGGCGAGCAACAACGTCGACGCTTCACGTCCGTCGTCCAACGCCTCGGTTTCGCGCTCCAGTCGTTCAAGCGTCTCGCGCCGAAGTGCCAGCACGCCGTCGGCTGCGCTGCCGATCTCGACCAGTCGCCGCGCGTCAGCCACCAGCCCGGCCTGGTCCGGGCGCGGCGCCAACCTCGCGCTGACCCGCATGATGCTCTGGGCGGCGCTCTGGAATCTCTCCTCGATGGGTCCCAAGAGATCCCGGTCCGCCAGCACCAAGGCCTCGCCGAGCAGCAATCCCGCGATGGTGGTCTGGTCGTTGATCTCGATCAGATCCCGGTAGTGGGCCAACTCGTTGTCCCAATCGCGTTCCGACAGGGGCTCCGCGACGTCGTCGAGATTGCGCAATCCCGTCGCCAGGAAAAACCCCTGGTCGTCGATCGCCGCGCCGGTGCTCCGCTCAAGGCCCTTGTTGATCATGCCCAGCTCGTTAACCAGCACCTCGAGCGACGCCCGGATGTCCAGCCGACGCCCGGACGACTCCTCGATCTCGTTCAGCAGGACCTCCAGGGTATCGAGGCGCAACGACAGCTGGTGCGCCTGTTCGCTGAAGATCTCCATCGCGCCGATGGCCTCGACCATCTCGATGAGTTCCCGCCGCCCCTGCGACACCTCGTCGGCGACGCTCTGGTGCTCCGCGGGCGTCGAAGCCGACACCATGCGCACGACGCTCTGCACCAGGTTGGTACTCTGCCGCGCCACCTCCACGGCACGGCTCAGGTTGGGAATGCTGTCCTCGGCCAACCGCGATTGGTACTGGACGATCTGGTTCAGGAAAACGTACGCGACGACGCTCGCCATGGTGACCAGGAGCACGCTGCCAAACAGCCCCACGTAGGTTTGCAGGCGGATGCCGATGCGCCGGCCAGTGGTGTGTTCACCCGGAACCGCGCCTGCGTCTGGGGCGGCACCCTGCGACCGGCTTGGTGCCGCCGCCGCGGCCGGCGAATCGCTCACCTGACCATCCGTCGCGCCTGCCTGACCTCGCCGTTGGCATCGATCACGGTCAGGTAGACGCGGTCGGAACCCTGATTGTCCTCAACGCCGTATTCCAGCTCGAAACCGCCGAGATCGATCGGCGGTGCGTTGCGCAGCGCCTCGAGAAACTGCGCCCGCGACGCCCCGGGCCCCGCCAGGCGCAGGCCTTCCGCGACCAGGCGCCCTGCGAGGTAGCCCTCGAGGGATACGAACCCGGGCTCCGCATCGGGCGCAAACGCCGCCAGGGCCTCCTGGTAGCGATCGACGACGGCAACCCCCTTGTCCAACGGAAACGGCACGACCTGGGTGATGTACACGCCGACACCGTCGGCACCCAGTTCCTCGGCGAGCGCCGAGGTTCCCACGAAGGAGATATTGACGAACACCGGTCGGAAACCGAGCCGCCGCGCCCACCTGATCAGCGTCGCGGCGGGCTTGTATGCACCGATGGTGACCACGGCGTCCGGGTCGTAGCGACGCAGATCGAGAAGGGCGCTTTTGACGATCTCGGTGTTGCGCGGGTAGTTGGCTTCCGCGACCAGGGGCAGCTCGTGGTCATCCAGCGCGCGACGCAATCCGGCCAGCCCAGCTCGTCCATACGAGTCATCCTGATAGAGGATGCCGATCTTCTCGATGCCGAGATCGTCCGTCAGCCGGGCGACGATCTCCGCAGTCTCCTGGAAGTACGAAGCCCGGACGTTGACCACGTTCGACCGCTCCTCCACGTCGCGGAGAAACTCCGCGCCGGTGAACGGCGCGATGTAGGGCACGGCGGCATCGCTGGTAACCGGTTGGGCGGCCCGCGACGTGGGCGTGCCGACCGCACCGACTAGGGCGAAGACGTCGTGCTTCCCGATCAGTTCGCGGGTGTTCGCCACCGCCGCCTCGGGCTCGTACATGTCATCGAGAGAGACTAGGGAAAGCCGGTGGCCCCCGACACCGCCGGCCGCATTGACTTCGGCGAACGCGGACTCGAGTCCCAGACGCATGCCCGTGCCGAGTTCACTGGCTGGACCGCTCAACGCGGCGGACTGACCGAACACCACCTCGCGTGGCACCGCTTCAGAAGGCGGATCGCCCCCCGCTTCTTCAGCGTCTGCCGGGGATCGAAGGAGCCAGACCAGAACGGCCACGGCCGATAGCAGCGAACGCCGCATCAGGATGGCTGCCGAGTGTCGGTCAAGCCGGCTTGTTGCTGTTCATGCGCAGCGCCAAGCATGTCATGTCGTCGAACTGCGCCACGCCGCCCGCGAACTCCTCGACTGCAACGACGACCTCCGCGATCAAGTCAGGTATTGCAGCGTCCGCCCGTCGTGCGAGGAGCTCGTCGAGACGCTCTTCACCGAACTCCTCTTCCGAGGCGTTGCACGCCTCGGTGATGCCGTCCGTATAGAGGAACAACGCATCGCCCACGCCCAGCACGAGTTCGTTGTCATGGAACTCGTGCTCCATGAAGATACCGAGGGCGATGTCGTCGCTCGACGGAACCTCCTGCACCGCGCCCTGGCAGATCAACCGCGGCGGGTTGTGACCGCCGTTGCAGTACCGCAGGTGGCCATCGCGGAGATCGAGAACGGCGTAGAACAAGGTGACGAACATGCAGGCGTCGTTGTCCTGGCTGACCAGTTGGTTGACCTCGTACAGACAGGCGGACGGAGACTCGTGGTTGCGGGCCGCCGCCTTGAGGAGCGCCCGGCTCACCATGGTGAATAGCGCCGCGGGTATGCCCTTGTCCGAAACGTCGGCGATCACCAGACCCATCCGGTATTCGTCGACGCTGAAGAAGTCGTAGAAATCGCCTCCTATCTCGCGTGCGGGTATCATCTCCGCCTGCACGTCGAAGTGTTCCGTCACCGGTAGCGCCGCTGGCAACACGGACGTCTGCACCTGGCTTGCCACCACCAGTTCCTGCCTGAGGGCCACAAGCCGGTCCCGGGACGCCAAGGCGTCCTCCAGGACCTGGATGTGGCGTAGCGTCTTCTCGACGGTGACCTGAAGGTCATTGAAGTCGATGGGCTTGGTGACGAAGTCGAACGCCCCCCGGTTCATGGCGGTTCGGATGTTGGCCATGTCGCCGTACGCGGACACCACCACGGCGGACACGTTGGCCTCGATCTCCTTCAACTGGCTGAGCAGCGTGAGACCATCCATGACGGGCATGTTGATGTCGGACAGGACCAGCCGGATGTCCGGAATCTCCGCGAGCACGTCCAACGCCTCGCGGCCATTGTGCGCAAAGTGCAACTCGTATTCGCCCCTGCGGACTTGGCGGCGAAACCGCTGCCGCATCAACAGTTCGAGATCTTCCTCGTCGTCAACGACGAGTATTTTCGCCGGCGTCGTCATGGCTCCTATCGAACGTCCACCCCTGTCACAAGGCCGCCAGCGCGTCCTCGCGGTTGCCGTGAACTGCCAGAATCTTGTCGAAACCCGTGATCTCGAAGACTTGCCGGATTTGCTCGGACAGGTTGCAGAAAACCGCCTTCCCCCCTTGCGCCTGCAGATCGCGAGCAGCCATGAGCAGCACCCGCAGGCCCGCGCTGCTTATGTAGTGCAAGTCGACCATGTCGAATACCAACCGGACCTGACCCGCTTCTAAGCGCTCCCGCACCGCACCTTGGAGAATCGTCACGTTCGTACCATCGACCCGACCGGTGGGGCAAAGTACGACGGCATCGTCCTGTTCTGTGCTCGGGACCGTCAGAGAGGATTGATTCGCCATATCTCTAACTCTCCATTCTCATTTGCAAGATGATCCTATTCGTATCGCCGTCGCGTTCGTAGTGTGCCGTTTCAGAGAGCTGCATCACCAGGAAGACCCCGAGTCCGCCAATCGGCCGCTCGTCGAGGCCCTGCTCGATGTCCGGCTTCGGAGCCTCCTTGAAAGGATCGAACGCGGCGCCGTTGTCCTCGACCTCGGCAACCACCATGTCGCCATCGCGCCGAAGTCGTAGCCTCAGGACCGGATCGGCGACATTGGTCAATGCATAGCTGACGCTGTTGGTAATCAGTTCGTCGAGCACCAGGTTGAGATTGATCGGCAAAGCACCGCTGAGCGACTCCTGTGCCGCGAACTCCTCGACCGCGTCGGCCAGTGCAGTGAGAGCCGTGTTCAACTCCGGCCGCAGGAGTACGTCGATCCCCCGTTCCTTCTCTGTATCCCTGCCGCCCATACAACGATAGTACATCATCCCCACCGCAAAACGCCGAAACGGCGGTCGTCGCAATGCACGGTCGGAAGCAGCCGAAGGACCCAAGTCGCAGGAGATCTCTGACTGCTTTGCCAACGAAACGGTCGCCTCTTGTATAGGGGAAGTACAAGAACGTACAATCGGTCGTCCACTTCGACCGGATCGATCGTGGACGAAGACCTGTACAAGATCGGCGCCGTGGCCAGGCGCACCGGGATCAGCCCCGAGTGTTTGCGGGCCTGGGAACGTCGCTACGGCCTGGAGCCCGCGGAGCGCGCCGGCAAGACACGCTTCTACAGCGCGTCCCAGGTCGAGCGCCTGACCAGCGTCAAGGCGCTTCTCGAACAGGGCCATCCCATCAGCCAGCTGATCCAACTCAGCGACGACGAACTGGGGCGACGCCTTCGACCGCCGCCCTCCCGTGCAGCCACTCGGCGTCGACGAACCGGCCTCGTGGGCGGGCAGCTCATCCTCGCCAATCGCGAAGCGCGCCGAGACTCGGAGGCCGTTGACGCGGGAATGGAAGTGGTCGCCGAGTGGCCGACCACGGCGGAACTCAAAGCCGATCAGGGTGCACTCCCGGAACTCGACTGTGTCGTCGTCTACGTTCCGACGCTCGACCCCCAAGACCTTGAAGAAATTCAACAAATCTGCCCGGACGCCAGCCTTGTCGTGGCCTTCCGGTATGCCACCGCCGCAGACCTAGCAGCCTGCCGTCAGGCAGGACGAGCGATCCTTCGCTGGCCCGCGGAATGGCAGACGCTGGTGCGTCGCGTCACGGCAACGACGTCGGTGGCGACGGGTGCGTCGCGACGCTACAGCGACGGCGAACTGATGCACATTGCGATGATGGCGACCCAGGCAGGATGTGATTGCCCTCGCCACCTGGTGGAACTCATCGGCGAGATCAACGACTACGAGAGCCACGCCCGCCGATGCGGCAACGACAACGGAACCGTCGACGAAGACCACCGGCTCGTGGTTGGGCACCTTGGTGCAGCACGGGGCCGACTCGAGGAGTCACTGCACGCCCTCGTCGAGAAGCATGGTCTGTTGGCGGCGGCCAACTGACGCCGACGGCCCTCGTGCCCCGTTTTCGGTGCACTAGACCGAGTGTGACCGATCCGAAAAAAAAGTCTTGACACCCCTTTCTTGACGTGTACTATACAAAACCAGTACAAATTGAGTTAGGCGCGACGGCAGCTTCGGTCCTCCCTGTAATGCTTGTGTCCTTCCCCCCTAGTTGAAGCTGCTTCCAGCGGTGCTCTGCCACCGCTGGCGCGCCCCTTCTTTTCGTTCCCACACACGTTCCTGCGAAGGCGTCGCACCATGCCCCGGCCCGGGCCATGCCGAATTGACGCTCGATGTCTACACTGGATACAGTCCTTCTCCTTCGCGCGTCGGAGCAACATGTGCGCGTAGCGACGGGGATCAGCAAGTGGAAGAACTGCCTGGCCATGGACTACATCGACTTGGGCAAGTTAGTCCCTGGACTCGTCGGTAGCCGACAATCACGCATACCTTCCTGTCGATAGCTTGAGTGTGGTCTACGGCATGGTCGAGGCGCTGCCGGGCGAGGCCCGGTTCGCACGTCTCCCGGCGCCGCGACGTGCCGTTGGCACCAACCGCATAGTGTGCACCGGGCGGAGATGAAGGGACCGTTCGTCGCGCTCTCCCGGCGCTTGTTGGACGCGGTGCGGGACCTCGCCCCGATCATCGTCGTGATCGCCTTCTTCCAGGTCGTCGTCCTGCAGCAGCCGTTCCCCAACCTCGGCAGCGTGGTCGTCGGGCTCGTGTGCGTGGTCGTCGGGTTGACGCTGTTCATCCAGGGCCTCGAAACGGGGCTCTTCCCGCTCGGCGAGGCCATCGCCCAAGCCTTCGCGCGCAAGGGTAGCGTCGCGGCGCTCCTCGCCTTCGGGTTCTGTCTCGGGTTCGGCACCACGGTCGCGGAGCCGGCACTGATCGCGATCGCCGCCGAAGCCGCGGACGTGGCCTCGCAAGCCGGCGCCATCGCGGACAGCGATGCAGCCCGGGAAGCCTATGCCTTCAACCTGCGCATGGTCGTCGCCTTGGCGGTGGGGACGGCGATCACCCTCGGCGTGCTGCGGATACTCAAGGGCTGGCCCATCCACGTGCTGATCATCGGGGGCTACGTCCTCGTCACGGTGATGACCGCGTTCGCGCCGGACGAGATCGTCGGTGTGGCCTACGACTCCGGCGGGGTGGCGACCAGCACCATTACCGTACCGCTCGTGACCGCGCTCGGCGTGGGGCTTGCGGCGTCCATCAACGGCCGCAACGCGATGGTGGACGGGTTCGGGCTGATCGCCTTCGCGTGCCTCTCGCCGATGATCTTCGTGCTCGGCTACGGCATGGTGGTCTGAGGCCATGGAGTTCCTCGCCGACTTCGTCCGCACGGCGTTCGGAACGGCGGTCGACGTGGCGCCCATAGCCGTGATCCTCGTCGTATTCCAAGTGGCGGTTCTGAGGCGCCGGGTTCCGAACCTCGGACGCATCCTGTCCGGGTTCGCCGCGGTCCTGCTCGGCCTCACCCTGTTCCTGATAGGCCTCGAGCAGGCGCTCTTCCCCATCGGCGAGACCATGGCGCGCCAACTCGCCGCCCCCGAAGCCGCGGGAACCGCGACAACGCCGGCGGGCGCAACACAGGTCGATTGGCGCGACTACATGCTCGTCTACGCCTTCGCCGCCGCGATCGGCTTCGCCACCACCATCGCGGAACCGCCGCTGATCGCGGTGGCGCTGAAGGCGGAGGAGGCGTCCGGCGGGACGATCG
>JAPOYW010000286.1 GCA_026706425.1 Gammaproteobacteria bacterium | reverse complement strand
TGAAGTCCATTGTCGAGAATGGGACACGCATGGCGCAACTGGGCGGGGCGCACGAGGAGGCGTTTCTCGAACAAGCCGAAAAACTGCTGGCGCAGGAGCTTTCGCCACCCGAAAAGACGGCAGCCGCGCCGGTGCGTCTCGAGCCCGAGCATCAGCTTGAGCAGCGTGCTCTTGCCCCCGCCGGAGGGACCGGTGAACGCGACGAAGGCACCTGGCGGCACTTCGAAGTCGACGTTGTCGAGAACGAGCGGCTCGCCGGTCCCGTAGCGAAATGACAGGCTCCGCATCGCGAGGCCACCCCGTGCCGGGCTGGCAATCTCGGCAAGCGCGGTCGAAGCATCGCGTTCCGCATGCACGATGTCGCCAAGCCGGTCCAGATGAAGATGCAGGTAGGAGAACTGCACGGCCTGGTTGACGAGCGCAAGGCTCCGGTCGGTGAACGTCTGTCGAGAGCTCATGAAGGCAAACAGCATCCCTATGGTGAAATCGTCGTCGGCAACGATCTGCCTCGCCGCGAGATACACGACAGGACGATCTGCAGACCGGAGATCACGCCTTGGCCGGCCGTCATGCCGATCGAGCGCTTTCCCGCCCCGAACGAGGCGTTCATCACTGGAAGCGCGTAGAGGGACATGCGTATAGCACGGTCCTAGAAAAGGCCTGACGTACGATCAGGCTCAGACCAGGGAGACGAACGAGGCGAAGAAACGAGGTTGCCACAGTGCTCCAGGAGGGGATCCAGGCAAAGACCGCAATAGGTACTTGCAGACGACTTTGTCCGGCGGAGTGGGGTGCAAGACTCGGTAGCCTCGCCATGCGGCGTTGCGGCAGATCAGCCCGGTCTGTCGAGATTCAGAGTCTGAGTTCGAGTGTGTTTCCAGCTCCTAAACGCTCACGACTCCGTGGGCCTCCACATTCGTATTGTTGCTTGTATGACCCGGTGTGCGGGACGATCAATTGTGTCGGCGACTGCGGGCGGTGGTCCGATGACGACACCGGCTCGTGCTCGACGGGAACATGGGCGGACGTCGTCGACACAGATTCGCATTGGCAAGCACAATGCACGAACGGCGGGGCGACAGTGCGATGCGAATGGAAGAGGCCCGAAGGCAACGAGTGCGCGGCGGGGTTGGTGACTTGGACCGTGAACTCGACGACCTGCCAGTCGAGTGTCGCGCGCACGTCCCATCTGCAAGTCCGCGCGCTTCAGGACACGTCCATGCACGCTCTGAGCTGGCCAACGGGCTCAGCCACGTTCACATGCGAGGATGGGTCGTGGGTCGAGTCGGGTGGCGCGACCTGCGAGTGTGACTCGCAGTGCGTGTGTCTGGCGGCTGGCGGCACGTGGGTCGAGGCGCAGGGGGAGCGGGAGCGGACCTGCACGGGCAACAGCGGCTGCGCCGGGCACACCCACTCGTGCACGACGCCGGCGGATCCGAACGGCGGCTACCTGTCGTGCACCTACAAGAAGCACAAGGGCGGTCTGGAGTGCGCGTCGCACAGCCACCGCACCTGCGAGCCGTACCCGGCTACGGCGGCGCACTGCCACTCGGAGATCGATCCCGGCGAGTGTCCGATGTGCTATCCCTTCTAGCTCCCTGCTACTGCCGCCGAGTTCCGGTACGCTTTCCCGCGGTATTCGTGGTTCGTCGAATTTTCTCGCAGTCATGCCGCGGCCAGCAGTGATCAACTCTATCCCAGTGTCAAGAAGCCATGGATTTGTTGCACTAGGGGCCCGGCTCGTCAAGATAGGACGGGGACAAATGGCGTTCTACCCGACCGAACAACGGCGCTCGCATTGTCTGCGGTTGCATGGCGCGATCCTGGTCTCCGCCGCATTGGCGTTGTCGGCGTGCGGCGGCGGCTCGTACTCCGTGGTCGGGCCGCCGAACCCGCCGCCGCAACCCCCGGCTCCGCCGCCGCCTCCACCCGAGCCGGAACCCGAGCTTCAAACGGCGGCGGGGCGGGATTCGCTGCGCGAGCGGATCCTCTCGGCGGGGGGCTTCCGCGGCATGGTCGTCGTGCACGACTGGTCGGAAGGCCCCACGCGGCTCGCATGCGCGACGTCCTGCTCGAGGAGCACGTGCCGGAAGACCGGATTGCGGTCCCCTACGTGACGCATGTGGGAAACATCTCGAACTTCCTAGCCACGCAGGAGCACGCGGACCTGATTTCCCGCACGCGGGTCGTGGCCGTGCCGTTCACGGCCCCGCTCGACCGCGCCGAGGAGGTGGGCGACATTCTCGAGAACGACATCGTGTGGGTGGTTTCGGTCGGCAACTTCGGGTCCGGCATCATCGGCGACACGCGCGACCTGTGGTATCCGGACCACCCGCTCTGGAATCGGGAGCGGGTCTCGAATTCGGAGGACGAGTGGCGAAACCACATGGACGCCTTCGACACCGGCAAGGTCCTGCTGGCGACGTACGCCTTTCGGGAGGAAGACGGCAGCTACACGGCGGACTCGGAAATCGTACGGTGCGGCCACGCCAAGGACGTGTGCATCGCGGTTCCGGCAGTCGGGGGAGAACCTGACCTGGACGGCGTACGGCGGTCGCGCCTGGCACCGGGCGGCCGTGGGGATACCGGGCCACCGCGGGGCGGGCAGGGGCCGGTTCCGAGCTGCGGTAGCTGCCTGGGAGACGAGCGTGTCCATTCGTTGCTGGTTCAACCCTGCTCTTGGCGGCGAATCGCGCCTCGCCGAATCATAACGCGAGTGTGCAAGCCGTTCTGCCAACGCTGCCGGGTCTGTTTTTGGAGGCGAAGGCAATGCCGGGTTGTCCGCCCCGCTAGCCCGGATATCTCACCAGTGGCCGCGATGATCGCCGAGGATTTTGGTTCCGTGCGCGTGCTCGCGACCGAAAGCATAGCGGGGACTACGTTTGAGGTCGCATGTGCGCGCACGGGGCCAAAAGACCGGCGAGGGCGCGGCCAGCGCAGAGTGTGACCGCTCAAACCCATGGATACCCTTCGCAACCATCTGATTCCTAATGAGCTGCGTCATCGTAACAAGCGGCTGGTGAGATATGCGGGCTAGGAGTGGCCATTGAGTTGGAAGAAACTGATTCCGACGCGGGTCCAAGGTGCTGTGTGCCCCTCGGATTCCGGTGTTCGGCCTCAGGGCGACGAGACGAGGATGGGCCTCAATAGGCCCACTTGAAGCTGATCGACGCGGCGCTGCCCGGCCGCTCGCTGAACACCACCACGCCCTCCCGCTCGATCTCCACGGTGCCGTCGAGGATGTTGCGGAGCTTCGCCTTCACCGTGATGGCCTCGGCGGGGAACCACGAGTAGGTGAAGTCCAGGGAGTGGTAGGGCTGCTCGTAGCCGTCGGGTGCGCCGAGGCGTCCGGCGACGTAGAGGCGCTCGCCGAAGACGTTGTAGACCAGGGTCGCGGCGTGCCGGCCGTTGTCGCTGTCGAAGCCGAGCATGCCGTTGGCCACGTACTCGGATGCGCCGGCGAGGGGGCGGATGTCGTTGGTTGGCGCGTCGGCCTTTTCGCCGGCGACGAGTTCGGAGTCCTGCAGGGTCAGGTTCGCCTGCACGAAGAACATGTTGATCCAGTCGCCGACCATGCCCGACAGGAAGCTCAACTCCTTGAGCGCCTCGACCTCCACGCCGGAGACCTCCGCGGACGTGGCGTTGACGATCTCCCGGGCCACGGTGGTGTCGCTGGCGGCGGATTCGAAGAACTCGATCGGGTTGACGATGTCCTTGTGGAACACGGACAGCGTCAGGTTGTCGCCGTTCGCGAAGAACAGTTCGGCGCGCATGTCGTAGTTGGCCACGTCGGAGGGGATGACGCCGGGGTTGCCGTCCACCAGGTCGTCGGTGACGGGGTCGATGTAGCTGGCATCGGTGATCTCCCGGAGATCCGGGCGCACGACGGTTTCGCTCCAGCCGAGACGGACCTGGAACCGTTCCGCCCACTCCCACTGCCAGAACGGCGCGATCCACGTGAGCGAGACGGACGGGTAGATGTTGTCTTGGGCGAAGGTGGACTGCTCGAGGCGTTCGGGGTCGGTGGTCACGACCGGGTCGTTGATCGTGAATCCGTACGGGTTCCAGTCCAGCGCGACCTGCTTGTAGTCCTCCCAGCGGGCGCCGGCGGACAGTCGCCAGACCTCCTTCCAGATGACGTCGATCTTGCCGAACACGGCCTCCGTCATGGTGGCGGCCAGGTAGCTCTGGTTGTTGGTGCCGGTCCGGTCGAAGACGAAATCGTTGGCCGGGTCCATGATGTTGGCGTCGGAAAAGACCTCGCCGATGGCACCCTCGAGGATCCGGGGATCGGCGACCGAGAAGGCCCCGAGGCGGAACTGCGACTGCTGGTAGGTGCGCGTCTTCTGGGCGTGTTCGTAGCCGCCGCTGGCCTCGAGGAACCAGTTCGTGGTGGCGAACGGGACGTTGAACCGCCAGCCGTAGTTCAGGACGTCGTCGTCGAGCAGCGTGAACCGGAAGTCGGAGGTCGACGCGTCGGCGTTGATGACCGAACTGATCACCTCGCCGGTCGTCGGCGCGGTGACCGTCTGGGCCTTCACCGTGACCTGGTTGGGGATGTCCGTCTGCACCACCGTGTCGGAATGGAACCAGGAGACCTCGGCGTCCAGCGGGATCCAGTCGCGGTCGAACCAGTTCAGGACCGGTAGCTCCCGGGTGAGTTCCCCGAAGCGATGGCTGCCCTTGACCTGGTTGACGATCAGTTCGCGTTCTTCGAAGAGCACGCTGTAGTTGCGGAAGCCGATCTCGTCGGAGATCTCGCGGTTCTCGTTGAAGAAATCGCGGATCGTCGTCTCGTCGTCGGTATTGCGCAGAAACAGGCTCGTGGTCGCGACTTCGTGTTCGCCCAGGTAGCTCAGCCCGAAGTTGGCGGTGCCGGTGATGTCCACCGTGTAGGTGGACTCGAGCTTGGTATCGGTGCGTTCGTCCGGGAAGTTGAAGTTGCGGCTCAACCGCTCGTTCTCGCGCCACGTGGTCTTGTAGCCTGCGCCGAACAGGAAGCCGACGTCCCAATCGTCGCCGAGAGTCATGTTGTTGCCGATGCTGGCCTTGAGATCCAGGTCGGGGTGGATCGACTCTTCCTCCACGGAGACGTCGCGGTTCAAGTGCAGCGCGAGTTCCCGGTTGATGCGGCGGGCGTCTTCTACGGTGGCGTCGTGGTTGCCTTCCTTGCGGAGTCTGTCGAGGATTCCCTGGACATCCAGGTTGCCGAGGAATCGCGCGATCTGCGATTCCAGTTGCGTCGACAGGGCCCGGGAGCCGTCGTCGGTCCCCCAGCGGTCGCTGCCGCCACCCGGGTAGCTGTACGCGTCCCCGTCGTTCTCGAAGTTGTAGCCGGAGCCCACCTCGATGGCGTAGGTGAACCCGCTGGGGATGCCCTTGGTGCGGATGTCGACGGCGCCGCCCCCGAACGCGGCGGGCATGTCGGCGGAGTACGCCTTCTGCACGCGCAGCGAACTGACGATGGAAGTCGGGAAGATGTCCAAGGGGATGACGTTCCGCGTCAGGTCGGGGGAGGGGATGGTGGCGCCGTTCAAGAGCGTACTGGAGTAGCGCTCGCCGAGGCCCCGCACGTAGATGAACTTCTCGTTGACCAGCGACAGGCCGGGACTCCGGCGCAGCGCGACGGCAACCGTGGTGTCGCCGAGGCGGCTGATCATCTCCGAGCCCATGACGTCGGAGACGACCTCGTCGTCCTGGCGCTCGTTGATCAGCTGTTGGGTGGCGTTGATGAGTCGCCCGAGGACGACGACCTCTTCGATCGGCCCGGAAGATGCGGTCGACTGCTCGGTTGGCGAGTCGTCTTCCGCTTCGGGGGCGGTGTCCACCGTTTCCTGGGCGCCGGCAGCGCCAGCGAGCAGAGCGGCAGCGACTGTCCACACCGCCGCCCCCGCGTTCCGTTCACGGGGTTCCATGGACTTGGGCTCCTGTCTGCGTCTTCAGCGGGTAGTCCGAGATCGAGGCTCTCTGCGCTACTCGAACCAAAGGGCCTGGCCCCGGTTGCCTTCGAAGATGCCGTAGGTCCAACCCATCGCCCAGTTGATGTCCACCGTCGACAAGGCGCCGATGTAGACGCCCTTTTTCGGAGAGCCACCCGGTGCCTTGCCATCCACGGACATGGTCGCGTACTCGATGGAATACACCGGCGGGGTGTCCTCGAGAAGCTGCAGGTCGGTGTGTGCGTTGGGGGTCGGGTCCGCCCAGTCGTCGATCGTGGCGAACGTCGCGCCGTTGGCGGCCGCCCAGTCTTCGACGCTGGTGCCGTTCGGCAGCGAATTGCCCCGGGTCTTGTCGGCACAGGCGAAGATCACCGAGTTCAAGGTCAGATCGCCGTCCTGGGCGGCCTGCCGGGAACGGTTGTCGATGCGCAAGCAGTAGTTGGAGTCGTCGCTGTCGGAATTGAACGAGCCCACCACCAGGGAGTCGTTGATGGTTGCGAAGATGCCTTCGCGCAGTCGCCAGCCGGCCCCCGGGTCGAAGTTGCCTTGTTCTGCGGACGGCGAAACGATGCAGGTCAGGTTGCTGATGGTCGGTCGGCTGTTGATGCCTTGGTTGATCGTGTCTTCGACCGCTTCGCGGGTGAGCGACGAGAACGAACCGATCCCGTCCGCCTCGATGCAGTGGTTGCCGAGGGTCTCGGACTGGATGACCAGTGAGTTCGTGATGGAGCCGGACCAGCCCTCGTCGATGTCGATGGAGTCGTCGCGCACGTAGACCGCCACGAAATTCTCGAAGCCGACCGCGCCGCCGAACATCTCGATCCCGTCGTCGTAGGTGGAGTACACCTGCAGGTTCTTGATGATCGTGTTGCTGCCGACGCCGCCGAACGAAATGCCGTTCAGTTCATCGCCGTTGGCCACTTCGGCGCCGGTGTGCTTGACGATCACGTACTCTAAGCGTCCGGAACTGTCCTCGTTGTTGTCGCCGCCGTACTGCGACTCGTCGAGGCCGGCCGCGCCCTCGGCATCCACGTGGCAGTCGCTTGTGGCCAGGTTCCCGGAGGACATGGAGCCGGTGTACTGGCACTTGTTGGTGACCCCGAAGCCGTTGATGACCACGCCACCCCACTGCTGGACATCCTCGGGCCCCGCGGTGCCCTCGATGTCCGAGACGGAGGTAAAGGTGATCGGCTTGTCCACGGTGCCCACGGCGAACAGCTGGGAACCGCGGTTGACGATGATGAAGTCGCCGCTGGAGCGGAATGCCAGCGTCGCCCCCGCTTCGACGGTCAGAACCGGCCCGTCGCCGCCCTTGGTGATGCCGGCGCGGGCGAGCGCTTCGTCCGTGTCGTAGGTCTTTCCGACGAACAGGCTGCCCTCGAAGATGTGCACACCGTCGTCGTCGAGGTCGGGAATCGTCAAATCGACCGTGAGGTTGTTGCCGGCGTCGACGAACGATGGCGCATAGACGCAGTTGTTGCCGCTCAACTCGCCCTGAATGGTCTGGCCGCCGGTGTTGACGTACGACGCGCACGGGTTGTCTTCCGCGACGCCTTGCGTCGTCGTGTTGTTGACCGAGTTGTCGACGGAGGCGTCCGTCGTCGAAGGCTGGATGACGATGTCGCCGCCTTCACAGGCGCCAAGCAGCGCCAACGCAGCGAGCGCTAC
>JAPOYW010000457.1 GCA_026706425.1 Gammaproteobacteria bacterium | reverse complement strand
ACGCGCTTGGAGGGCGCGAAGTTCGGCGAGTCGGCCAGCCGTCCGGCGTCCAGCCTGCGAAGTTCGGTCGCGCCATCGACCCTGTCAGCCACGAGTACATCTTCCGGGCGAAACTCGTCGAGCAACAGCGACGACTGCGTCGAGAGCACGATCTGAGTGTCTACCGAGGCCTGCTTGACGAGCGATGCCAGTATCGCGATGGCATAGGGATGCAGCCCCAGTTCCGGCTCGTCGAGGAGGATGACCGACGGGCGGAGGGCCGGAGGCTGGAGCAGCAGGGTCGCCAGGGCGATGAATCGCAGCGTGCCATCCGATAGGGACGCCGCGTCGAAGTGCGCCTCCGATGTCCGATGCCGCCATTCCAATCGAATGGTGTTCTCGTTGAGCGCCCGCGGCTCGAGGCGGAAGTCCTCGAAGAAGGGCGCGACAAGCCGCACGGTTCGCCTGATCAGGTCGTACACGCTCGCGTGTCTGTGAAGCAGGAGATGCAGGAACGCGGCGAGGTTGGCCCTCCACCGGGCCGTGCATCTGGCCCGGACGCACCCGGAGCGCCGCATGCTGCTGGCGACGTTCTCGGAAGCGCTCGCGACCGCGCTGCGCACGCGCCTCGTGCGCCTGATCGGCAACGAGCCGAAGCTGGCGGAACGCCTGGAAGTGCACTCGATGCGCGATGTCGGACGCCGGCTCTTCGCCGCCCGCGTCGGGCGCTTCGATCTTGCCAGCGACGATGACGTTCGCGCCCTGCTCGCGCGGGCGGCGGAGGGCGTCGAAGGACACCGGTTCACCGACCACTTCCTCTGGACGGAGTGGAACGAGGTGGTCGACGCCTGGCAGCTCGAAACCTGGGAGGAGTACCGGGACGTCCAGCGCCTCGGCCGCAAGACGCGGCTGGCCGAGAAGCAGCGGGAGCTGCTCTGGTCGATCTTCTCCCGCGTCCGGTCGGAGCTCGCTGCGCGAGAGCGACTGACCGAGCCCGGGATGTTCGCGCGGCTGGCGGCGCAGGTCGCAGACGCGGGTCCTGCGCCTCGTCGATCACTGCGTGATCGACGAGGCGCAGGACGTCGGGGTGGCCGAGCTGCGCTTCCTCGCCGCCCTCGGCGGCGGCCGACCGGACGGCCTGTTCTTCGCCGGAGACCTCGGGCAGCGGATCTTCCAGACGCCGTTCTCGTGGCGGGCGCTGGGCGTGGACGTGCGCGGGCGGTCGCACACCCTGCGCATCAACTACCGGACGTCGCACCAGATCCGGCGGCAGGCGGATCGGCTCCTGCCTCCGGAGCTCGCCGACGTCGACGGCAACGCGGAGAAGCGTGGCGCGACGGTCTCCGTCTTCAACGGGCCGGAGCCGGAGGTCCGCACGTTCGACACGCCCGAGGCGGAGACGGCGGCCGTCGCGGAGTGGCTGCGGGCGCGCACCGCGGATGGCTACGCGCCGCAGGCCATCGGGGTGTTCGTCCGATCACCGGACCAGGTCGCGAGAGCCGTCGCGGCGGTCCGGGATGGCGGCCTCACTCCCGTCGAGCTCGATGCCGGCTCGGTCGTCGCGTCGGGGGCGGTGGCGGTCGGAACGATGCACCTCGCGAAGGGACTGGAGTTCCGTGCCGTGACGCTGGTCGCCTGCGACGACGAGATCCTGCCGCTCCAGGCGCGGATCGCGCGGGTGGCCGACGACGCGAACCTCGAAGAGGTCTACAGCACCGAGCGCCACCTGCTCTACGTCGCCTGCACGCGCGCCCGCGACCGGCTGCTCGTCACGGGGGTCGAGCCGGCGTCCGAGTTCCTGGACGACCTGCGCGGAGAGTCGTGATCCCTCAGGCGACAGCCGCGTCACCCTCGTCCGTTATCGACGGCGTGACCGCTGCGATCGACGGCGTGACCCGCTGCTCCCGTGAGCGATAATCGCCCCGATGGCCACCGTCGACTGGATCACGATCGAGGGTTTCAAGAGCATCAAGCGAATCACGCGCCTGCCACTGGCTCCGATCAGCGTCCTGATCGGACCGAACGGATCGGGCAAGTCCAATTTCATCGGTGCGTTCTCGCTGCTGCGCGAGATCCGCAACGGACGGCTGCAGGAGTACGTCGCCCGATCCGGCGGCGCGGACCGGATGCTCCATTTCGGCACGAAAGCGACGTCCGAGTTGCAGGCGCACGTCTCGCTGGGAAACGGCGTCTACGAGTACCGGGTGACGCTGGCGCCTACGGCTGCGGACGGGCTGTCTCCGACGAGCGAGGCCTGCGTGGAGCATCGGGACGGACGCCCCCTGACATCAGGCGCACATGGCTACCGAACGGAGGCCTGGATCAGCCATCGAGATCGGTACGGCCTCGACGACGAGTCTGTTCACGCTGTCCGCGACCTTCTCGATGGCTGGCGCGTGTACCACTTCCACGACACTGGGGCCACGTCGCCCCTCAAGAAGACGGCGGACGTGAACGACAATCGCTTCCTGCGTCACGACGGGCGACGATGGTCTTGCCCGTGCCGGCCGACCCCGCAACGCGCGCCGGGCCGTTGTACTGCCGCTCGACGAGCTGCCGCTGGGCCGGATGCAGGAAGACCGTCCACTTCTCCCACGGGTAGTCGAGCGCGCGGGTGAGCGCTTCGACGTCTGCCATCACCCGGAAGCGGCGCTGGGCGTCCGGATGCGCGAAGGGATCCGCGCCAGCCGGGGCGGGGGTTGGGTGCGCGGGCGCGCCGCCGGTGGCAATCTGCAGCAGCGCCTCGGCTGCCTCGGCCGGCAGGTGATCCGCGACGTCGAGCAGCGTGTCTTCCGTCGCCGCTCGCACGTCGTTCAGCCACTCGCCCGGCACGCCGTAACCCAGCAGGTAGTCGTCCGACGCGCCGCCGAAGATCGGTCGTGAAGCCGAAGCTAGAGCCGGACCCGCGGCCACAGGCCTGTCGGCCGGCACGTCGCTCTCGACGTAGCGCAGCACGTGGATCTCGCGTACCGTCTCGCGGATCTCCACGAGCTGCGCCGCCCCGGTGGTCGGGTGCCGATCGAGGCGCCGCCGCTCGGCCCACTGGTAGGCGGCGTCGTGATGGTCGACGTAGCAGAGGAGGAAGCTCGACGCGGTCCGATGCACGATGAGCCGGAGGTCGCGGCCGACCCGGACCGACCAGAAGTGCTTGTCCCTGGCCCGGTCGAGCGCGTGCAGCTTCAGCCCCGGCTGCGCCGGGTTCATCTGCAGGTCGAAGGCGGTGGTCTTGACCGCCTTCTGCTCGTCGCCGGTCAGCTTCGCGAGGCTGTCGGTGAAGGTGCGGCGATGCGGAACTGCATTCCTACATCGCGAAGCAGAAGTCGTGCTCCTGAACGCGGGACACCTTCTGGCCGCGGAACACGTTCGCCTGCGTCCTGCCGACCTCGGTCGTGACTCCGTCGTCGATGATCTCGACGTCGCGATCCAGTCCGCGGGTGAGCGCTTGGAGGAGCCCTTCCTTCAGCTCCGTCTTCCGCAGCCGGCGCCCGCCGATGCGAATGACCAGCCTGGCGCGCTTCGCCAGCAGCGGGGCCAGCCCCTTCATGGACGCCTGGATGAAGGACCAGTAGACGTCCTTGTTGTAGTGCCGGTCGTCGCGCCGGCCGCGCGGGACGATGGGCTGGCCGCCGAGAAACCACAGGCGCAGCCACTGGTCCTCGCGGTAGTTCGTGGTGTCGAGGTACGGCGGGGACGTGATCACGTCGGTAACCCGACCCGCGAGCGCCGGGAACGCGGCGGCCACCCGGCGGGAATCGGCTTGAACGACTCTCGCGCACCCGTCCGGGGGGCGCGTCCGGAACCGGTACTCGAGCATCCGTTCCAGGATCTCGAAGACATCCCGCGATGGCGGGGCGTAGCTGCGATCCGTCCACCAGCGGACCGAGTAGTCCGGCTTCGTGCTGATGGTTCGCGGCATCCGGTTGCTGAAGCAGTTCGGCGACTTGTGCGACTCGCCGTGCAGGGCACCGAGACACAGGGCCGCGATGAACCGGTCGTCCTTGCGGTTCCGCCAGTCCAGCACGGATCGCAGGTACCGCACCTGCAGCATCGTGTCTTGGTGGAAGCACAGGTCGAAGAACCGATCGAGCTCGCCCTGCCAGCCTTCGTCGTTCGGGTCTCCGCAGCTGTGCCGTAGCTCGTCGAGGCGCGCCCTGGCGATCGCCAGCGAGGGCGGATCGCCCTTCGCCCCGGAGACACAGACGGCCACGGGATTCAAGTCGGACCCGGCCGCGGTTCTTCCCTGCAACAGCGCTTGGAACACCGTGGTGCCTCGCCCGCAGTAAGGATCGAAGACGACCCCGGCGTGCCGAGTCGCCGTGAGGTGCTTCTCGACGAACGTCTCGGGGAACATGGCAAAGTACGGACAGATCGAGTGGAATCGGTGCCTCATGCCGCTCTCGCCCGGTTGCGGTAGTCGCCGACCCATCGCGCGACCTCGGGCAGGCGATCGAAGCCCTCGATCCGGACCCCCGCCTCTGCCAACTGCGCGGCTTCGGCTACACGACGGGGTACGCGGAGCCGGTGCAACACGTTCCCCATCACGCGAACGTCGTCGATGAACCGGCGGTCCTCGGTGGCGAACGGTACGATCATGTACGGGATGAAACTGGTCGTCGGCTGCGTGCTGAACCAGCGGCTCCTGAACGCGTCCAGGTGCGCCTTGAGCGACTTGTCTCTCCAGTTCACGCCTGTGGCAACCTGCGCTGCGGCGAGCAGAAACCCGGGGAGGCCATCGACGTGCGTACGAGCGGCGAAGACGTCCACCTGATCGTCCTTCGGTTGTTGCGGCGCGCCGATCCGTGCGCTTACGACTCCATCGCCGAGTCGCTCCCAGATCTCCTCCAGCTTGCCGAGAAACGACGACCCGTCCGGCCTCGGTGACCCGAACCACCAAGCGTCGCCCCGCAGTTCCGCGGCCAGAGCCACGGTGGCGCAACACTGGAAGTGGGTTCGCAGTCGTGGGACCTCATCCTCGTTGGGGTGAATCCCCGAGTGATCGAGCACCGGAGTCGCAGCCCGGAGATTCGACAACACCAAGCTCAGAAGGTAGGCGGCGTGTCCGAACGACCCTTCCTCCGGCTCGCAGGTCAGTACGTCCCCGCTCGCATCGAGTGCAAACGGATAGGCTTCACCCAGCGCAGAAAGACGCGATTCGATCCGGTCCACCGTCTCTCGAACGATGTCCTCTTCGCCCTCTTGCATCTCGCTGTCCACGTCGTCCGGATCTTCCGCTGCGCCCACCGAAGCCGTACCCGCCAGCTCGGATGTCGTGACCGAAGAATCCGTTGCCACGAACGCATTCAGTTCCAGAAAATCGGCCGCGCGATCGGCGTCGGCCAACGGGCCGGTCACCTCGTCCAGGGGCAGATAGAGGGCCATCACTCCGTCGCTTCCCGCCGCTTCTTGGCCATCCGCGCGTACACGACCTCGGCCGTTTCCTTGACGTCCTCGGCGATGTCGAGTAGGGACTGGTCCTGTCCGTCGTAGGCCCGCATCGCCCCCGCCACATCCCTGAGCTCGTCACGCGCGCGCAGCAGGGACGCCGTGAAGCGCCGGTCCGCAGACTCGGTGCTCGCGTGCGCTACTTCCAGACTCCGCCCCTGTTCCAGGACGAGTCGCCCCTCGGCGTTGGCGATCACGTCGCCGAGCCGCTTGATGTCGGGGTTCTGCTTCCGAACGACCGGCTCGGCGTCGTCGGCCTTCGACCCATAGATCCAGACGAGCACCTGCTTCAGCCGCGGCAGTCTCTCCGGCGGCACGGGGTTCGTGTCCGGGTCGTAGCGCGACCACGCGGTCTCGAGCCCCAGGTAGTCCATGTACTGCGACCGCGCGAGTGCCGTGTACAGGTGCGAGAAGTTGAACTTCCTGGAGTGGCGATCCTCGATGTCGAAGAGGCCCTCCCGGCGCGCCTGCTCCAGCACGTAGATCCCGGCCACCATCCGCTTGACGGTATCGTGCCGGTCGCCGATGGCTTTCGCGATCTCCTCGAGTCCGACACCGTCGCCCCGGCCTCTCTGGTACCACTCCGCCGCGAAGCGGGCCTTCGCGTAGGCGTCCCACTTCGCAGGTCCGTTGATGTGCTTGAACCCGATGAACGCCCGCGCGCGCTCCCGGCTCGCCACGGGATAGACCGATACCAGGTCGAACGTCGCCCGCAGGCGGTCGTCCACCGCCGGCAGAGTGATGCGAAGCTTCTCCCTCGAAGCGATCCGTCTTGCCAACTCCCGTTCGCGGAGCAGGCGGAGCGTGGCGAGCCGCCGGTTGCCTTCCAGGACGATCAGCCCGTCGTCGCTGGCGCCGCTGTCGGCGAGCACGACCAGGGGCTCGATGTCCAGGTAGCCGTTTGCCGACATCGACTGCAACAGCTCGTCCAGTTCAGCTGAGCGGTAGAGTTGCGCGATGATCCACTCGTCGGACGCGGTCGCACCTTCGCCGACCAGCCGCGGGTTCATCCGGTCCAGGCGCAGCTGTTCGACCGGGACCTTTGTGATCGTCTCGAGCTCCATGGTCTTCACCGCTGATCGTCATCCGCCGGCGGGGCTGCCGTGTCGTCCGGGACCACCACCGGCCGCGGCGGGCAGCTCACGTACTCGAGGCCGGATTGGGCCTGCCGCTGGCGGACGCGCTGGACGATCTTCTTCACGTCGTAGCCGCACTCGGCGGCGAGCTTGTCACGTATCGTGCGGACCTCACCCAAGATTGGGTCACCGTTCATGACCGGTGTCTCGATCAGCGCATCGGGGCGGCAGACCACCGGGCAATCGAAGCCGGCGCGCAGGCACTCGGCCTCGATCCGGCGCCTCGTCGCCGCATTCGCGATGTGCGCGGAGTTCCATGTCACGAGATAGTCGATGCCGTTCACCGCCGCGACGGCGAGATGGGCAGCGTGGGTCGCAGCCCGCTCCGGCACCGCGCCACGACGTAGCAGCCGCTCGGTGAAGCGCCGTGCCGCCGCCATCTCGTCGAGCCGCACGAGCGAGGCAAGCGCATCGACACGATCGGGAGCCGTCACGTCCCCGCCGCCGGCTTCCTGAAGGACAAGATCCGAGGTCACGAGCTCGAACCGCTCAGGCGCTACCGCCCACCACTCACGGGTGCTGTGCTGGCGTCCGGCGATTACGATGTCGCGCGACGGCTCCGCCGTCAGGTAGCTCACGACGCTGGTCTCGACGTACACGCGCGGTTTCATGACGCGGCCCCGGCTTACACGCGGAACACCTTCATCACCTCGTCGCCGAGGTGGTTGATGACCTTGACGGCGATGCGGCCCGACTCGGGGCGGTCGAACCGGCGCGAGACGTCGCTGTTGAGGGTCGCCCAGGCGTCGGGTCGATCTCGGCCTTCAGGGTGGTCTTGAGGGCCTTGTAAGGGTCGTTGGCGCCGAGGAAAGAGGCGTGGCGGACGAAAAAGCTCTCCTCGCTGTAGTCGGTGTCGATGAACCAGCAGCCGATGCGATCCGCGCCGTCGCTGCGGACCTCGCCGGTGTTGGGGTGGAAGACGTCGACGCCCTCGATCCAGTTGGCGTCGTGCTGGTAGAACTCGGTCTTCGCGCCCTCGTCGGGTAGGCCGTGGAAGTCGGCGAACAGGTCGGGCTGACTCTCGCTCCCGGCGTCCTCCCGGTCCCGGCGCTGGTTCTCGGTCCGGCGCCGCAGGTCGTCGAT
>JAPOYW010000309.1 GCA_026706425.1 Gammaproteobacteria bacterium | reverse complement strand
GGGTGCGGTCATCCATCGAACCCATCATGGAAGTGACGCAGATCAAGGGCGACAGCGAGACGCTCCCGTCCATTTCGCCCAACGACGAGTTCGCCGACCACGAGCCCTGGCGCAATCTGGCCAAGCCGCAAGCCCAGGCCGAGGCAAGGCAGTCCTACGCCCGCAGCGCCCTGCAGACAGGTCTCGCCCTAGGTGCCGAACTCGGCGTGAATCCCTACAAGTTCGGGATGATCGGTTCCACCGACTCCCACACCGGCCTCGCCACCGCCGACGAGGACAACTTCTGGGGCAAGATGGGTGGCAACCAACCGAGCCCCTATCGCGCCCGTACCCAGGCGCAGTATTCCTCCTCCGGCTACGCCGCCGTCTGGGCGACGGAGAACACCCGCGAGGCCATCTTTGCCGCCATGAAGCGACGCGAGGTCTACGCGACGACGGGACCACGCATCTCGTTGCGGTTTTTCGGCGGGTGGGGCTACACCAACGAGGATGCCGTGAGTCCGAACCTTGCCGAAATCGGGTACCGCAAGGGCGTTCCAATGGGCGGCGATCTGGCCCACCAAACGCCGGGCGAGGCGCCGAGTTTTCTGGTGAGCGCCGTCAAGGATCCGGACGGGGCGAACCTCGATCGCGTACAGATCATAAAGGGTTGGCGTGACGCGACGGGCGCATTGCACGAGAAGATCTACGATGTCGCCTGGTCGGGTGATCGAGCGATCGGCGAGGACGGCAAACTTCCCGCCGTTGGTTCGACGGTTAACCTTGAGACGGCCAACTACGTCAATTCCATTGGCAGCGCTTCGCTTGCGACGACATGGACTGATCCGGCTTTCAATCCTCACGAAGCCGCGTTCTACTACGTCCGGGTGATCCAGATCCCCACACCGCGGTGGACCACGTATGACGCGAAGTTCTACAAACTTGGAGACAGCCCACGGGAAGTCATCCAAGAGCGCGCCTATTCCTCACCGATCTGGTACACCCCGTAGGGTACGCGACCGCTCCGCGGTCGCCCCGAGAATTCGCTGCGCGAATTCTCCGAACGCGGTCGAGGCAGGTGCACAACACGGCAACTGCCGCGCAACTATCGACGGAATTGCGTTCAGCGCATGCACCGTCCGTAGGGGACGGGTTGGTCCGGTCCCGTTTGCGGGCCTGTTGCTGCTGGTCCTGTGGACACCGGCGGCGGTCCCGGCGGAAGTCGATCTCGATGATCTCGAGTTCCGTCACGGTATTTCGCAATTCCCCGACTACGACCTGAAATACCCCCCGGGGTTCGCCCACTTCGACTACGTCAATCCCAACGCGCCCAAGGGAGGCACGCTGGTACTGCCCGTCACGTACGCCATGGACAGCGTCTCGCCACCGCACAAGCCGCCGGGATATTTCCGTTCATACGATCATCTGCTGGAGCGTGCCGGCGACGAACTCTCCGGCTACTACGGCAGTCTCGCCGAGTCGGTGGCATTGAGCGCCGATCGGCGCACCTTGGTATTTCGCCTGCGTCCCGAGGCCCGGTGGCACGACGGCACGCCGATCACCGCAACCGACGTCAAGTTCTCGCTGGACACGTTCTGCGACGACTACCTGTCCTCCGGATGGGCAGACGTCCTCGAGTGGATTACGCGGGTCGATGCGCCGAGTTCCCATACGGTTGTGGTTCACGCCAACTCCGACGCGGCCAAGCAGGTGCACATCCTGGGACTCATTCCCATCGTTCCGGCGCACTACTGGGCCGAGCGCGACGTCACCAAGCCGGCGCGGGAGCCACCGCCGCAGAGCGGTCCGTATCGTCTGACCGCGGTATCCCAGGGACGCATCCTCACCTACACCCGGGTTCCGGACTACTGGGGACGCGATCTGCCAATCAATCGCGGCAAGTTCAACTTCGATACGATCCGCTACGAACGCCACCTCGACGCCACCGTCGCCCGTGAAGCCCTGCGCGCCGGCCTGATCGATGTGTGGACCGAGAACGACTCGCGCCACTGGCTGTCCTCCTTCAACGTGCCGGCCCGCGAGCGGGGTTGGCTTAGGAAGGGCGCTATCGGCTCCGGAACCCAACGGGGATCCCGGTTTCGACTGGTGCTCAATACGCGCCGCGAACCGTTTGACGATCCCCGCGTACGGGAAGCGCTGGCGTATGCGTTCGATTTCGAGTGGCAGAACCGCGCGCTCCACGGCGGCGAACGGCGACGCGCCCACAGTTTCTTTGCGAACTCGATGTTCGCCTCGTCGGGACTGCCGGACGCCGCGGAGTTGGCGCTGCTGGAGCCCTATCGCACAACGCTGCCCGAGGAGGTGTTCAACCGGGCTTTTTCCTTCGCTCACTCCGACGCGGTGGGCATCGACCGCAAGGGTCTGTCAAAGGCCCGGAAACTGCTTGCAGGCGCCGGCTATCGGATGGAAGGCAGCGAATTGCTGGATTCGAACGGCGAGCCACTCGCGATCGAGTTTCTGTCCGCAGCACCGGACAATCAGCGCATTCTGCTGCCGTACGTGCGTGCGCTAGACGTCCTGGGTGTAGAAGCGTCCATTCGGATGATCGACAGCATCGGCCATACCAATCGCCGGGACGCGGGCGACTTCGACGCGCTTCTCCTTCGAGGCTTTTTCGCCATGCCGCCTACCTGGCAGCTACGACCGTACTTCCACTCCGCCTCGACGCCTTACTGGAACGTCTCCGGGATCGACCATCCCGCCGTCGATGCGCTAGTCGATGCCGCTCTGGAGGCGACGGATATCCACGGGTTCGTCAGGGCCTTGCGCGCGCTCGACCGCGTGTTGCTGTGGGGCTACTACCAGTTCCCGATCGACGCCCTCGAGGACACGCGTATCGTCTACTGGGACAAATTCGGACGTCCCGAACAGCCGGACGAGATGTACGGCGAGCCCTTTCCGGATGGCTGGTGGTTCGACGAGGAGAAAGCGGCGCGGATTGGTGTGGGCCACTAACTTCCGACCGTTCTGTCTTAGCGACGAGCTAGTAAAGCAAAAAGCGAACCAAAATCAGACCAACCCCACGTCCTTTCCTTTTATCGACCAAAAAGGTAACCGAATGCGTCCTGCCCGCGTATAGTTGCCTTTTCGAGCATGGAACTAGGTGCAGCACTCGTGGCATTGGGCGCTTCCAGTCGGGAACCAATTGACGCACTCGTAGAGCGTGTGCTGCGTCAGTTGTCCCAAGGGCGCGCACCCTCAAGCATCGAACTGGAGCGCGTGGACTTCAAGGAGGAAGGAGGCCGGCGGGCCGGCGATGGAAGCGTTTCGCCCGGCAGCACGACCAACGAACACGCCGCCAGCCATCTGGCAGCGGAGATGGCCTGCATGGCGAACACGCCCGGTGGGGGCGCAGTCATTCTAGGCGTCTCGGACGATGGCGACCCGATCGGCACGAGGCTCAATGCAGACTGGCTCCGGCACCGCATCTGGGAGCTCACGTCCGGGCAACTCACGGTCGCGATCCGCGAAGAAAGCCTCGGCCAGTGCCGTATCTTGGTCCTGACCTGCATCGAAGCGCTTGCTCCCATCCGCCATGGCGGCAAGCTGCGGTGGCGGGTTGGCACCAACTGCGTGGAGGTCGATCCGGTCGTTTGGCAATCGAGGATGCTGGAGCGGATCGGTTTCGACTGGTCTGAGCAGCCCTCCGGCAAGACGCTGGACGACGTGAGCCCAGTCGCCTTGGAGATCGCCCGGCGTTATCTGCGGGAATCGAACGGTAGCCACGCCAGCCTGACCGAAGCAACAGACGCCGATCTGCTCCGACGCCTGAATCTCGTCAAGGGCGAACGCGATCTCACCAACGCGGCGGCACTTCTGTTCGTGGCAACTCCCTGGTCAGGCGTGGACTACATTCGTCGCGACATGCCCGGCGGCGACAGCACCCTGCGCATCGAGGGCGAGGGACCGTTGCTCGCGCAAATTCGCGAGATCGAACAAGCCGGCAATGCTGCCAACCGCGTCACACACACGGAAGCCGGCTTCGCGCACGGCAAGATCTGGGCGATCCCGCCAAGGACGTTAGGCATATGGCCACGCGTCTCATTGTTCGGCAAGGTGTGGACTCGCCCATCTAGGAGCCATTTCCGGAGCCGGAGCGGGCACTCCGGTGGGGAGTAGAGTTCCTGCCCGTGTCGAGAACTCGGCGACCGGTGCCGGAACGCAACAGCAGTTGACTTCAGTTCAGCCCGAAATGCCTGGATTTCCCTCTTAGGCGCCCGGGGAGGATTTCGCCTCAGGAGCCGAGTTGCCTCCTCCACGCTCGACAGCCACCCTTCCAAGCCGTCCCCTCGACTAAGGCCACTACGAAGACGTGGCATGTTTCCGATCATAGCCCCAACGGTGGGCGATCGTGACCGGCGAAGCCGCGGCCACATGCCTATCGGAAGACGCTGAGCGATGTCACCCCGAATGCCCACGATGAAGACACGATGTCGAGACTGCGGCACGCCGTAGTCCTCGGCGCGGACAACGAAATCGCTTGGTTCAATGTCGCCGCCGGTGCGCGCGCCGTTTGGTGGTGCAAGAGCGTGCAAGTGGTACCCCCTACCGGTCGCTGCTCTTAGGTCCGCCATCACTCTCTTGAATACCCCCTCGCCTCGTAGCGAAGCCGACAACATGCCCTTCACGTTCTCCATGATGAAGAATGCCGGTTCCAAGAGCTCTAAGACCTTGATGTACTCCCGGTACAGGAGGTGACGTTGATCCCTATGGGGAAGGTAGCCGGCGACCGCTGCATTCCGAACACGACCGGCAAGCGAATAGGCTTGGCAAGGCGGACCGCCGATTAAGACCGAGTTGTCGCCATAGGCATCGCGGATCTCTGCTATCCGACGCGCCAGGAACCTGCCTGTTCTGGCGTCTCCAAGTTCAAGGCACTTCGCTTCGTTCTCCGCGGCTTGCCATTCGGCCGGGTACTCCGCACCCCAATCGGGCGCATCAATGCGACCGTTTAAGTGATCGTAGTACTGAGCTGGCAGCGCCCCTTCGAATTTGCGCAAGAAGCTCCGGAGCAACAGGGTCTCGTGCGCCGCAGGGTCTTTTTCAATCGACACAGCGATCCTGAACGGCCACTCGGTACCAGCCGACGCGGGATGAAAGCCCTCGGCCAAGCCTCCGGGGCCCGAGAAGATGTCCACGATCCCTACTTCAGTCATGGGAGTGGATGATACCGGCTCGCACCCGGACACTTACAAGCCGCTGGTACCGGCTTTGAGGGAGCCGTGCTCTCGGATGAATTGGCGTAGGCGGTCAGCAGCGAATTCGCTCTCCACATCTATAAACGTCTGCTGAGCGTTGACCGCGGATTGAATGCGCCGAGGAAAGCGGATGGCGTCGAGAAGGCTACTGAACAGGGTTTACAGAGGATCTACCAGAGTGTAGGCGCGTAGAGGACTCGTTGTCGTTTGGCATTCTAGCTTCCTCGATTGCACGTCATCGTCTCGCCGCAGTGGCGAGTCGGCGAAACTGTCTTGATTCGGCCAGGCGCCGATCTACCAACTCGATATGTGCGAGGGCGTCAGATAGGTCATACGGCACCGTTGCATCCTCGTCGGGTCCTAAAGTCGCATCTAGCAGATCCAAGAGTGCGCGTGCCTTAGCCTGGTCCCCGATGACTTCTAGTCCCTCACCTTCCGTACGTCCTGTGCCGAAGCCAAAGTCCATGAGCATGTGGCAATCAAAAGGAACCAATAGCGACATGACTGCATCGACCGCAGCCGAAAAGGCCTCGCCGGATGCCGCAGGCAACTCTGCAAACGCCTTCGCAACACCGGGCGTAACTAGCGATCGATCCCGCGGCCAGACCTCCTCCAAGAACCGAGCTCCCGCTGTCAAGAACACGTCTGCTGCATTGCGGCCTTGCATGTCCCCAACCTGCTCTATGAAGTCGACCACTACATGCGCCGCCGAGGATCGCATCTCATCCTCCACGAGCCGCAGTACCTGGTGCAGACGTGCATGCCCAACAGCTGGCTCACGTTGCTCCAAAAAAGCGCCGAGCGCCTCTCCGACCAGGCTTCTGAGCAACCGCCGTCTCGTGTCGCCATCCAGTTTTCGATCCGTGGCCCGCTCTGCAACGTGGCGACCGATCAACTTGAGAACATCTCGACGAAGGACGCGGCTCGATACCGCACGCCAGAGCGCAGGAGTGTTCGCGTTGTCCGCCACCAACGGGTCGACCAGATTCGCCTTCGCCCACGCCTCATCTGCCTGCACGAAGTAATGTAACGCCGCCGTGAGCCGGTGCCGTGCTATCAACAGGGCCTGACCCTGAGTCCTGACGAGCTCGTCCCGAACCCGACCTAGGCCAACGTTGTTTTCGAAAGGGTTTTGCTCGTCACTCTCGATGGTCGGACATGCCTGCAGGAACACTCCGACAAGATGCCCCGCCTCGGTATTGACAACGTCGAGGTCCATTGGAGCATCTGGGTCCCCGCCGGACACGACGACACTAAGGTTCCCCTCGTCGTCGTCCTTGTAGTAGGCGTTTGTGGCGGATACAGCCGCTGGCCAAACGTGAAGCCAAGTTTCTTCCCAACCGTCTACGCCGACAACGACCAGGGACCAAGCGTTGAACCACTCACTGAGGCCTTGGATCGCCTTCTGCATCGTGTCAAGAGACAACTGTCTCACGAGCGCGAGCACCGTCTCCGCCTCGCGGCGATTGCACTCAGCATCCTCCGTCGGGGCGTGTGCCATTCCAAATTGGTTCCACAGAGCGGGATACTCGTCGGGACGTATGTCGCCGGACTTCAAGTCGTCGAGTGTATCTCGGGAATTCCGACCTTCACGCAGCCAACTGCGCGCGGGGTCGCCCCGCCAGTGGTCAGTTTTGGTGCCCCAGGCCCTCTCCAAGGCGCGAAGCCTCGTCTCGCCCCGCAAGCTGTCGTAGCGTCGATCAGGAGCCGCTTCCCCAATCCATTCAGCCCTCGCCCCCACGGGAAGTCCCTCTTCCAACCCCAACTCGGCTAGTTCCTTGAATTGGTCAACCCGAGATGACAACCACACAGCCGCCGGTGCTCCCAAGCTGCCCCCAGCCAACTCTATGCGACGTAGTTCCCGCGCTGCCCAGAACTCACGGGCTTCTTTAACCCGATCCGGCTCGGCCTGCTTGGGCCAGTGACTTCGCGGCGGCTTCTCGCGCAGGCGCGAAACAATCGCGGCCTGCGTCTGCAGATCCAACTCGGAATAACGTCGTGCCCGCATAGCAGCGATCTCCGGATGCACGTGCAGATCCCAGAACTGTCGGTCATCTAAGCTCAGCAAGAACTCCCCGACCTCTCGCGGTGATGCCAAGGCACGGTTCTTGGCGGAAGCAGCCCAGAGACGCACGTCAATGGGCGACCGCTGTAGACCCCATCCCTTTACGAATGGAGACGCTGCCTCGGCATCTAGTTCGGCTAGGTGCTCAACGACCCGGTAAAGCAGTTTGACGACTGGAGCAATGCCAGAGTGGAACTCGTCAGCATCGTTTCGCTCATCGTTGTACTCGATCCTGTGGAGCTGCCCCAGCGGCCAAAGTTGCTCGCCGCCATCCCATCCGATCCGACGTCCAGCATCCATGCCGTAGCGCATTGATGCCTCGAGCGTGTTGGCGACCGCCATGAGAAACTCGATGCTCTTGACCCCGAGCAAACCCAAATCCTGGGGTTTCACGAGC
>JAPOYW010000061.1 GCA_026706425.1 Gammaproteobacteria bacterium | reverse complement strand
GACGCCATTGCGGATGTGCGAGAACTCGTGCGGGAGAAGGAAGCCACCGAGGACGAAGGACATCGCTCCGAGGAGGACATCCAGCGCATCACCGACGCGCACATCGGACGTGTCGACTCGGCGCTGGCGGAGAAGGAGTCCGACCTCCTCGCGTTCTGACGCATGCGTTGCCTGGTCGATTGCGAAAAATTGACGCAACGGCCGTGCCGCATGCTCGCCCCAAGCGATTAGAGTGTTCGTCGGCCGACCCCCAAACACAGCAGCGCGACCATGCCCGAACCTCGGCTCAAGTTGATCGACAGCACCCCGAACCGGGCTGCGATCTGTCCGCCGCCGCGTCACCTGGCCATCGTCATGGATGGCAACCATCGCTGGGCGCGCGAACGGCACCTGCCCGGGGCGTCTGGACATCGGGCCGGGGCGAAGAACCTCAAGGCTGTGGCCGAAGCATGTGCCGATCGCGGCGTGGAATTTCTCACGCTGTTCGCGTTCAGCACGGAGAACTGGCAGCGGCCGAAACGCGAGGTGACGCTGCTGCTCGACCTCATGCGCGGCGTACTCAAGGACGACGTCGACGAGTTGAACAGCAAGCAGGTACGGCTGCGTTTCGTGGGCGAGCGGTCGAGGTTTCCCGCCGACCTGCGGCACCTCATGGGGCGCGCCGAGCAGGAAACCTGCGCCAACGGCCGGTTGCACCTGACCATCGCAGTGAATTTCGGGGGGCGTTGGGACATCGAGCAGGCCGCTCGTGCCCTAGCCCGTGCGGTCCGCGCCGGCGAAGTCGACCCGGAGGAGATCAACGAGGAGCGCTTTGGACGATTCCTGTCGCTTGCCGGTCTTCCCTCCCCCGATCTTTGCATCCGCACGGGCGGCGAACGACGCTTGAGCAACTTCCTGCTTTGGGATTTCGCCTATACCGAGTTCTATTTCTGCGACGACTACTGGCCCGACTTCGACGAGCAGCGACTGGATCGCGCATTCGCCGACTTCGCGTCGAGGCAGCGTCGGTACGGGCGACGGATCGACGAGCGCGCCGGCGCGTCGTGACGTCGCACGACGGCCGCGTCACCGTTGATGCTCAAACTTCGCGTCGCGTCCGGATTGGCGCTGGCCGTCGTCATGATCGCGGCCATCTTGCATCTGCCGACGCCCTGGCTGGCGGCATTCCTGTTGCTGCTCTGCCTGCTCGCCGCGCGCGAATGGGCGAAGCTGGCCGGCATCGTCACGCGTGCAGGTTGGCTGATCTACGCGATCACGATATCGGGTGCCGCGGCCGCGCTTTGGGTGGCCTCGGAAGACTCGTCGCCGATCACCGCGGCGGTCCCGATCGTCGCATCGGTTTTCTGGATCATCGCCCTTGGCGTGGTCTTGACGTACCCGCGAAGTCGGTTCGTATTGCTGTCGAAGTCGGCGATGGTCGCTGCCGGCGTGGTGGCTTTGCCCGGCGCATGGCTGGCGCTTGTGCAGACGGCGCAAGCACCCCAGGGGCCCGGACTCCTGATCTGGCTCTTGGCTGCGGCCGCCGCAGCGGACATCGGGGCGTACTTCGCCGGCCGACGGTTCGGTCGCCGCAAACTAGCGCCCGAGGTGAGCCCGGCGAAAACCCTTGAGGGCGCCGTCGGCGGCGCGGTCGCGATCCTTGCCTGGGGAGTCGTGGGCGCGTTGTGCTTCGGCGCCGCGGCGCCGTCGTTGCCGCGCTGGCTGGCCCTGGTCGCGGTGCTATTCGTGGCGTCGGTAACGGGGGATCTGTTCGAAAGCGCGTTCAAAAGGGCTCGCGGGGTCAAGGACTCGGGTGGTCTGCTGCCGGGCCACGGCGGTGTCCTAGACCGCGTCGACTCGGTCATTGCAACCGCGCCGGTTTTCGCCGTCCTGGCACCGCTGTTGCTGGAGTCGCATTGATCGGTGCCCCGTCCCCGCCGCGGCCGCACCATCGAGTCGCAATTCTCAATTAGCGGTGGGAGAATGCGCCCCACCTCCTTGTCACGCGTGGGATGCGCCCGGTGAGGGCGCGCGGTAGCCGTCGAAATCAGCCGTGGACTATCTCTACTACGTCTTCTTTCTCCTTGTCACGCTGATCGTGCTCGTGACGGCGCACGAGTTGGGTCACTTCCTGATGGCGCGCTGGGCCGGCTTGCACGTTGTGCGATTCTCCGTGGGGTTCGGCAAGCCGATGGTGTCCTGGCACGACCGCCGCGGAACCGAGTTCTGCATAGCCATGGTTCCGCTCGGCGGTTATGTGCGGATGTACGACCGGCGCGATGCGGACGCGGAGGCGCATGCGCCGCGGATGCCGGCGAGATCCTACGACGCGCTATCCCCGTGGTGGCGAATCGCGGTCGCACTGGCCGGGCCCGCAGCGAACTTCGTGCTGGCGTTCCTGGTGTTCTGGATCCTCTCCGTGATGGGGGTTTCGTCGTTGGTGCCGATCATCGGGAGCGTCGCGCAGGACAGCCCCGCCGAACGCGCGGGTCTCCTTCCGGGTGACGAGATCGTCGCCGTGGACGACGTCGACACGCCGGCTTGGACGGACGTTTCGCTGGCGCTGGCCGGACGGTTGGGGGACACCGGAGTAATCGAACTCCGTCTGAGACGATCGCAAGCTCCCGCGATCCACACCATAGGGATCGAGGATTGGCTGGGCTCCGTGCAGGACCCGGACACCATCGGGGCATTGGGCATCGGTGTTGAGCAACTGGCCATCATAGGCGGCGTCGAAGAAGGGGGAGCGGCCGAGCGCGGCGGGCTGCGCGGAGGTGACCGGATCGTCGCGGTCGACGGCGAGCCGGTGGCGCTCTGGAGCGAGTTCGTGGCTCGCGTCCAGGAAAGCGCCGAGCGCACCCTGGCCGTGACGGTGGAACGCGGTGCGGAACGGGTGACGGTGCGGCTCACGCCCGCGCGAATGACCGCCGAGGACACCGAGTACGGCTATGTCGGCGCCCGGTTGGACACACCCATACGGGTGGTGCGCTACGGGGCGTTCGAAGCCCTAGGCCGGGCCGCCTCGGAGACCTACGCCAAGACGGTGTTGACGGTCGATTTGCTCGGCAAGATGTTGACGCTGGACGTGCCGGCAACCAATCTGGCCGGGCCTATCACCATCGGCAAGGTGACCGGCGACAGCGCCCGGGCCGGGCTCGACCGGTTCCTTTGGATTCTGGCGCTGCTGTCCATCAGTCTCGGGATCATCAACCTCGTGCCCATCCCGATACTCGACGGCGGCCACGTGATGTATTCGTTGGTTGAAATCGTGCGAAGCAAACCGGTGTCGATGCACGCGCAGGCCGTGGGGGCCCAGATCGGATTGGCGATCGTCGTCGGGCTCATGTTGTTCGTGTTCTACGTCGACATCGCCCGTTGGTTGCCGGGTTCCTAGGCCGGGATTCTGTCGGTTCGAGGAACTCGTCACGTGACCCGGTGTCCAAGTACCAACGCGCTGCGGCGTCCAAGGGGGAAGAAATGAGGAAGGGGGAAGCGGTCGGCCGGTTCTTGACCGCGATTCTCGCCGGCGCCCTGCTCGCCTCGGTCTCGCAGGCCCAGGAGCCGACTACGGACGGGCGTTTCGTGGTGGCGGACATCCAGTTGCAGGGACTGCAGCGCGTCTCGGCCGGCACGGTGTTCAACATACTGCCGGTCAACATCGGCGACACGTTGGACCCCGTCATAATCCGCGATGTCATCCGGGGACTATTCCAGTCCGGTTACTTCGACGACGTCACATTGTCCCGGGACGGTGGCGTGCTGATCGTTCAGGTCGTGGAACGCCCGGCGATCGAGAGCATAAACATCGACGGCAACAAGGCGATCAAGACGGAGGATCTCCTGGAGAGTCTCGCGGAGGCGGGCCTGCGCGAGGGCGAGATCTTCAAGCAGGCGACGTTGGAGCGGATCAGCATCGAACTCGAACGGACGTACTTCGCCCAGGGACGCTACGATGCGACCATCGATGCACGAACCGCCAACCTGCCGCGCAACCGGGTTCAGATAAGAATCGACATCGAGGAGGGCCAGAGTTCGAGCGTCCGCCACATAAATATCGTCGGCAACACCGTGTTCAGCCAGCAGGAACTGCTCGCTCAGTTCGAACTCAGCCACCCGACCTTGTTCTCGTTCATCCAGGGCAACGACAAGTATTCGAAGGAAAAGGTCCAGGGCGATCTGGAGACCTTGGAGTCCTACTACCAGGATAGGGGATACGTGGAGTTCGCCGCGCGTTCGGTGCAGGTCAGCGTGACCCCCGACAAGAGTTCCGTCTACGTCACCATCAACGTTCAGGAAGGTGATCGCTACACTGTCGACGACGTGGAACTCGTCGGCGAACTGTCGGATGTCGAACCCGACCTGGTAAACCGGCTGTTCCTCGTCCGTCAGGGCGACGTGTTCAATCGAGCCCTCGTGACGGCAACCGAAGAACGGATCGTCAACGCGTTCGGCAACGCGGGCTACACGTTCGCCAACGCAACCGGCGTGCCGGAGGTCAAGGAGAACGGTCTCGTCGATGTGCGCTTCGTGGTCGATGCGGGCAAGCGCGCCTATGTTCGACGCATCAGCTTTGCCGGCAACACGGTGACCCGGGACGACGTCATGCGCCGCGAAATGCGCCAGATCGAAGGGGGCTGGGCCTCCACCCAGTCCATCGACCGGTCCAAGGTCCGGCTCGACCAACTCGGCTACTTCGAACCGGACTCGGTCAATGTCGAGACGACCCCGGTGCCGGGGACGGACGACCAGGTTGACGTGGACTTCGCCGTCGAGGAGGTTCCGACGGGCAACATCAATGCCCAATTGGCCTACGCGGAAGGACCGGGGATGATGCTGTCGTTGGGGTTCCGCCAGGAAAACGTGGCCGGCACCGGCAACCGGCTCGGGGCGTCCATCAGTTGGAGCAAATATCAAAAGGCGGTCAGTTTCGATTTCCACGACCCCTACTACACGGTCGACGGAATCAGCCGGGGTTACAACTTCTATGCCCGGGAGACCAACTTCCACGCCATCAACGTCGCCCGGTTCTCGACGGACTCCTACGGGGCCGGCATCAACTTCGACTTTCCCGTGGGCGAGCAGCAGCGCCTGCAATTCGGTGGGCTGGTGGAACAGACGAGCCTGGGTACCGGCGTGTTCACGTCGCCGGAAATCGCGGACTTCATCTCCACCTCGGGCGATCAGTTCCTGAACGTCAAGGCCTTGGGCCACTGGTCGAGGACCACGCTCAACCACGGGTTGTTTCCCACCGCCGGCGGACGGTACAGGCTGGGCGGTCTGGTTGCCGTGCCCGGCAGCGATCTGGAGTTCTACCGCCTGACGATGTCGGCCGAGCACTACTTCCCGCTCGGTCTCGGGCGCCGCTTCGCGCTGGGAGTGCGTGGTGAAATCGGCTACGGCGGGGTGTACGGATCCACCGACACGTATCCGTTCTACGAACACTTCTACGCCGGCGGCTTCGGATCGGTGAGGGGATACGAAAAGAGCAGCCTGGGTCCCAGGATCGAAGACACCGGGTACTTCTCGCAACGGGGTCGTCCGTTCGGAGGCAACCTGCTCTTCGAAGCCTCGACGGAGTTCATCTTCCCGTTGCCGTTCGCGGATCGGCTGCGCGGCGTGCGATCGGTCTACTTCGTCGATGCCGGCAACGTCTTCAATACCGAGTGCGACGAGGCCAGCACGCGTTGCCTGGGTTTCGACGCCAAGGAGATCCGCGTCACCACCGGCCTCGGCGTCACGTGGCTCTCGGCGATGGGACCGATGAACTTCGCGGTGGCGCTGCCGCTCAACGACAAGCCGGGCGATGAGGTCGAACGCTTCGCCTTCGAACTGGGCTATTCCTTCTAGGCGCAACGGAGCCGGGTCGGCGAAGCCGTGATAGGCGTTAAACGTGGCAGGACGCGGGTATAATGCGTGCCGTTCTCGCGGGTTCGCGCATCGTGCCGCGAACCCCAGGCGGGAACTGACTAAACTGGAAACCGGATAGGGGTTTTGAAGCGATGAGGTTTATGACATTTGCGGCGGCGCTCGCGTTCGCTGCGGCGTCCGCAATGGCGCAGGATGCGGCCGCTCAATTGAAGGTCGCTGTCTTGAACACGGACTTCGCCATTCAGCAGAGCGAGGAGTTCCAGTCGTTCCGCGAGACCCTGAGGACGGAGTTCGCGGACGAAGAGACCGCGCTGGTACAGCTCAACGAGGACATCGCGGCTCTGAGGCAGCGCGTGATTGACGAGCGCGACGTGATGTCCGAAGCCGAACTGCGCGAAGTTCAGAAGGAGATCGAGAACAAGTCGCTGGACCTCGAGTTCCGCGACAAGAAGTACCGGAAGGACGCCAACGATCGCGGTGCGGAGTTCCTGCAGACGATGAACCCCAAGTTGCAGGCCGTCGTCAACGATCTCATCGAGATCGAACGCTACGACTTGGTCATTCCCCGGCAGACGTTGCTGTTCGCCAACATGAAGCACGACATCACGGCGAAGGTCACCGAGAAACTCAACGAACGCTACGCCGAGCAGCAGGCCCAGGCGGGCGGCTAGCAGCCGATCCCGCACGTTCGGGGTTCCAAACGGCAAGCGTGCCGACCGTCAACGACATTGCGGCGGCCATCGACGCCGCGATATCGGGCGAGGTGGAGGTACGCGGGGACGGTGAAGTCGAGATCACGGGCTTAGGCCCCATCGATGAGGCGACGTCCGGCCAGATCACGCACCTTTCCGGCCCAGCCTATCGGCGCTTCCTGCCCGAAACCAGGGCATCGGCGGTATTGTTGCGCGGTGCCGATGCTGCCGACTGTCCTGCCGTCACCGTGGTGGTGCCGGATCCCTACCTGGCGTTCGCCCTGGTTTCCCAGTTGTTCGACGACTCCCCGCGCTTGCAGCCGGGCGTCGACGAAACGGCCACCGTGCATCCGGCGGCGAAACTGGATCCTTCCGCAGCGGTCGGTGCCCGGGCATCCGTCGCCGCCCGAGCGGTGTTGGGCCCAGGGGTCCAAATCGGGGCGGGCGCACGCGTGGGCGTGGGAAGTAGCGTCGGCGCCGACTCCATCGTCCACCCCAACGCCACTCTCTACCACGGCGTAACCCTCGGCGAACGCTGCGTTGTCCATAGCGGTGCCGTGATCGGCGCCGACGGATTCGGATTCGCGCCCGACGAGAGCGGTCGGTGGGTTGCCATCGCCCAGCTCGGGGGGGTGACGTTGGGCGACGACGTGGTCGTCGGTGCGTGCTCGACCATCGATCGCGGTGCCATCACGGACACCGTGGTGCGCGACGGGGTGAAGGTCGACAACCAGGTTCAGATCGGCCACAACTGCGACATCGGCGAGCACACGCTGATCTGCGGTCGGGTGGGGATCGTGGGTAGCACGAAGATCGGCCGTCATTGCGTATTCGCCGGCGGTGCGGGCGTGGCGGGAGACCATCCCGTCACGATCTGCGACAACGTGCAGGTGGCCTCGGTGACGACCATCAGCCGTTCCATCGACACGCCGGGTGTCTACGCGGGCGGTGTCTTGCATAATACGGTCCAGCGATGGCGGCGCAACGCGGTGCGGTTCGCGGAGCTTGACGACATCGCCAAGCGCCTGGCCCGTCTCGAGAAGGAACGTCGCACGTAGGGGCGAACCCTATCGCGCCCGCCAGGGTGCGCGGACGCCCGTGTCGTTCCCCGACGGACAAGAGAAATGGTGTCACTCGATATCGACGAGATTCTCCAATTCCTGCC